>JAPOWL010000616.1 GCA_026707615.1 Acidobacteriota bacterium
GCCGCGGTGGTGGCATCCTCCAAGTCGACGAATACCGTCTCGAAGTCTCCCTCGGCGCGCAGGCGGCGCAGCAGTTCCCGAACCAGGCTCGTCTTGCCGATCCGTCGTTGCGCGGTCAGCAACGTGTGGGTCCCGTCGCGTACTCGCGCCTTGAGGATGTCGATCTCACGCTCCCGGTCAAAGAAGCGATCCCCGTCGACCCAGTTGGATCCCGCCTTCTTCAGCCCTGCCACGACTCCTCCCAACAGATACGTTGCCAACAAGTATGTTTGCAAGCAATCTTGTTGTCAAATGGCGCTGGCTTCGCGCTGGCGGGTGTCCCGACACCGGCATCGACAACCTCCAAGCCCCGGGCCGGGGGTATCTCGAACGGTTCGGGCTTCCGTCGGTCATTGCCAGCGACTCGCCCGCCGGCCAGGCTCCGGCCACAAGCAATCGGAGCCATAATCGGGGCATCGGCGCGCCGTCGATCGGAAGGACATTGCGGATGCTCGGAGACGCGGTACTGCTGGACCGGATCGAGAGCGGCGAGGGCGATCGGGTGGAGTTCACCGCCTCGACCACCGACCTCGACAAGTTCAGGGAGGCGATCTGTGCGTTCGCCAACGACCTCCCCGGGAACGAAGACCCCGGGCTGCTGTTCATCGGTCTGCAGGACGATGGACGATGCGCCGGGTCGGCCATCGACGACCGGCTGCTGAGAACCCTGGGCGGTCTGCGGACGGACGGGAAGATCCTGCCCTTCCCGGTCATGGAAGTTGCCAGGAAGCGCTTGCGCGACTGCGTCGTAGCCGTGGTGCAGGTCGAGCCGTCGGTCAACCCGCCGGTCAAGGTGGATGGCCGCTGCTGGATTCGCACGGGCCCCCGAAGGGACCAGGCGACGGCCGACGACGAGCGGCGCCTCACCGAGAAACGCCGCTGGGGGCACCTTCCCTACGACATGCAGGGCGTCCCGGGGGCAACCGTCGACGCCGATCTGGACCTGCGGATGTTCGAGAACGACTACCTGCCCTGCGCGGTGGCGCCGGAGGTGCTGGCCGAGAACCGGCGCGACACCGAGGACCAGTTGAGAGCGCTGCGACTGGTGGCGCGGGACGGTTCGCCGACCGTGACGGCGATCCTCGTGCTGGGGAAGGACCCCCGCGACTGGCTCCCCGGCGCCTACCTGCAGTTCGTCCGCTACGATGGAACCGCGGTTACGGATCGCATCCTGGACCATGCCGAGCTGTCCGGGCGGCTGCCGGAGCAGTTGCGCGAGGCGGACGCGTTGCTGAGGCTGAACATCGCGCGCGCGCTGGACACGCGGGGAGAACGCCACGCGGAGGAGCGAGGCTATCCCTACGAGGCGCTGCGCGAGATCCTTCGCAACGCCGCCATTCACAGGAACTACGAGAACTCGCTGACGCCGGTGCGACTTTCCTGGTTTGCCGACCGCGTGGAGATCCTGAGTCCCGGCTCGACGTTCGGAGAGGTCCGGCGCGACAATTTCGGCCAGGGCGCGACGTCGTACCGGAATCCGACCGTCGCGGAAGCGATGAAGAACCTGGGTTTCATGCAGCGATTCGGAATCGGCATCGAGACCGCACGCCGGGCGCTGTCGGAGAACGGCAATCCGCCGCCCGAGTTCGACGTGCAGGACCAGTTCGTGCTCGTAACGGTTCGGAGACGGCCATGACCACCGTCGCCTTCTTCAACAGCAAGGGAGGCGTGGGCAAGACGTCGCTCGTCTATCACCTCGCCTGGATGCTGAGGGAGATCGGCCACCGGGTCATCGCCGCCGACCTGGATCCGCAGGCGAACCTGACCGGGATGTTCCTCGACGAGACGAGTCTGGAACGCCTGTGGAACGATGGGAACGCGGGCACGATTGATGACGCGGTGGCACCCCTGTTCGAAGGGACCGGAGATATCGTCAGTTCGCCGACGCTCGAGACGATCGGGGAGAAGATCGGTTTGCTGAAGGGCGACCTTGGGCTCTCGGTTCGGGAGGACGAACTCTCGGCCCAGTGGCCGCGATGCCTGAGCCGCGACGAGCGGGCGTTTCGCGTCACGACGGCGTTCGCGCGGCTGGTCGCGCGGGCCGGCGAGCGGTTCGGCGCGGACCTGGCGCTGCTGGACGTAGGGCCCAACCTGGGCGCGATCAATCGGGCCGCCCTTATCGCCAGCGACTGTGTCGTCATTCCGTTGGCGCCGGACCTGTTCTCGTTGCAGGGATTGAGAAACGTGGGACCGACCCTCCGCGAGTGGCGCGACGCCTGGCGGGAGCGTGTCGCTAGGAAGCCGGAAGCGCTGGACATCCCGCTGCCGTCGGGGAGCATGGCGCCGCTCGGCTACGTCATCGTGCGCCACGCCATCCGCCTGTCCCGACCCGTTCAGGCCTACGGCCGCTGGATCGACAGGATTCCGTCGGAATACGCGAGGGCGGTGCCTGGAAGGGAACAGTCGCCGATCCCGGGAACGCAGGACCCCAGCTGTCTGGCCCACCTGAAGGACTACCGATCGCTCATCCTGATGGCCCGGGAGTCGACCCTGCCCATGTTCCTGTTGAAGCCGGCGCAGGGCGCCATCGGCGCGCACCTGCAGGCCGTCCGGCAGTGCTACGGCGAATTCCGAGGCCTTGCCGAGGAGCTGCTTCGACGCCTGCCGCGCGGCTGATCCAGTTGGGCCCGGTCGCACCCGGACCCGCGAGTCCGCCCGTTCATCGGTGGCTTGAGGCTTGTGGGTGTGGTGGACCGCATGGGATTCGAACCCACGACCTCTGCGTTGCGAACGCAGCGCTCTCCCAGCTGAGCTAGCGGCCCGTCCGGCGGCGTGGTGGCCGCCCGGCGCGCTCCGCGCCGCACGACCGACCCGACATTGTATACCGGCTCCGCGGCGGGAAGCTCGGGGCAGTGGAGGGCACTCCGCGACGGAAGGGAGGGCGTGCCCCGATCGCCTCCGATGCGACCTCGGGGGAGGTGGGAGCGCGGGCCGTCTTCAGGCCGCGCCGTCGAGGAGGTCGAGGTACTTGAGCGCCCCGCCGGTGTTGAAGAGCACGACCCGATCCGAGGGCGCGATGGTCCCCCGGGCCAGCAGGGCGCGGAGGGCAACGAGCGTTGCGCCTCCCTCGGGAGCCGCGCTGAGGCCCTCGGCGGCGCCCATCTCGCGCATGGCGGCCACCATCGCGTCGTCGCTCACGGCCAGGGCCGTCCCGCCGCTCTCCCGGAGGGCGCGCAGGATCAGGAAGTCGCCGATGGCACGGGGCACACGGAGGCCGTCGGCCGCGGTCCGGGCGCCCTCCCACGGCTCGGCCCGGTCGGCGCCGGCCTCGAACGCGCGCACGATGGGTGCGCACCCCTCCGCCTGCACGCTCACCATCCGCGGCCGCCGGCCGGCCGGCATCCACCCGAGGGCCTCGAGCTCCGCGCACGCCTTCCACATGCCGACGATGCCGGTCCCGCCGCCGGTGGGGTAGATCATCCAGTCGGGCCACTCCCAGCCGAGCTGCTCGGCCACCTCGTAGGCCATCGTCTTCTTGCCCTCGACGCGATACGGCTCCTTGAGGGTCGAGACGTCGTACCAGCCGTGCGCCGCGCCGGCCTCCGCGGCGACCCGCCCGGCATCCGTGATCAGCCCGTCGACGAGCGTGACGTCCGCGCCGTAGAGCTCGCATTCCCGCACGAAGGGAGTCTTGACGTCGCGCGGCATGAAGACCCTGGCGGCCACGCCCGCTCGCGCCGCGTAGGCGGCCAGGGCGTTTGCAGCGTTGCCGGCGGAGGGGACGGAGATCGTTGCCGCGCCCAGCCGCCGCGCAACGGTCACGGCCGCCGACAGCCCCCGCGCCTTGAAGGAGTTGGTCGGGTTCGCCGACTCATCCTTGACGTAGAGCCGGTCGAGGCCCAGCGAGGCGCCGAGCCGCCGGGCATGGAGGAGCGGCGTGCAGCCCTCGCCCAGCGACACGGGTCCGGCGCTACCGCCGGACGGCAGCGCTTCCTGGAAGCGCCACATCGTCCGCGGGCGGCCGGCGAGCGACGCGCGATCCCAGGACCGCGCCGCGGTGGCGAGGTCGTACTGCGCGAGAAGCGGCATGCCGCACGCAGGGCAGAGGTGTTGGGCGCGATCCGGGTCGAACGGACCCGCCCCGCACGACGCGGAGCAGGTGAGCGAGGTGAGGGTCGAGGTCATGCGCGTGCCCGTGCACCGCGGCTAGTGCGCGCGGTGCCGGTACCGCGGCGCAAGCTCCTAGCGGTGCAGAAGCTCGTCGTCCTTCGCCTTCTGCAGGTCGTCGATGGACCGGACGTGCTCGTCCGTGAGGTTCTGGATGTCGTCGAGGGCGCGGCGCTCGTCGTCCTCCGACAACTCGTGGTTCCGCATCAGCTTCTTCAGCGCGTCGTTCGCGTCGCGGCGGACCTGCCGCACGGCCGTGCGTCCCTCTTCGGCCAGCCGGTGCACGAGACGGGACATCTCCTGGCGCCGCTCGTCGGTCAGGGCCGGGATCGGGATGCGGATCACACGCCCGTCGTTGCTCGGGTTCAGACCGAGGTTGGCGCCCTGAATGGCCCGCTCGATCGCGCCGATCTGAGACGGGTCGAACGGCTCCGCGACGATCAACGTGGGCTCGGGCACCTTGAGGCCGGCTACCTGGTTGATGGGCATCCGGGCTCCGTATGCCTCGACCTGCACGGAATCGAGCAGATTCACCGAGGCGCGCCCCGTGCGCACGCCGGACAACTCGCGCCGCACGTGCTCCACGGCTCCATCCATGCGCCGTTCGGCCTCGGCGTGGGCCGAAACCGGGTCTGTGACGTTCATCGACATCTCCTCCGCGCCGTTCCGGATCCGGCTCAGGCGGAGACGAGCGAGCCGACCGGTTCGCCGCACACCGCGCGTCGAATGTTCCCTTCCGTGCGCAGGTTGAAGACGACTATCGGCATCCCGTTGTCCATGCAGAGCGAGATGGCCGTGGCGTCCATCACCTTCAGCCCCTGCTCGATGACCTGCAGGTGCGTGAGCTTCTCGAGATGGGTCGCGGCCGGATCGGTGAGCGGATCCGAGGTGAACACCCCGTCCACCTTCGTTCCCTTCAGGATGATGTCGGCCCGGATCTCCATCGCCCGCAGCGCCGCCGCGGTATCCGTCGTGAAGTACGGATTGCCCGTTCCCGCCGCGAACAGCACGACGCGCCCCTTGTCGAGGTGTCGCAGCGCGCGGCGGCGGATGAAGGGCTCGGCGACCTCGCGCATCTCGATGGCGGTCAACACGCGCGTGGTCGCGCCGACGCGCTCGAGGGCGTCGGACAACGCCAGGGCGTTCATGACCGTCGCCAGCATGCCCATGTAGTCGGCGGTGGACCGATCCATGCCGCGCGCGCTGGCCGCGACGCCGCGAAAGATGTTGCCACCGCCGATCACCACCGCCATGTCCACGCCGAGAGCGCGCACGTCGGCGATCTCCTGGGCGAGCTGGTCGGCCACCGCGGAGTCGATGCCGAAGGCCTGGGATCCGATCAGCGCTTCGCCGGACAGTTTGAGCAGAACGCGCCGATAGGCGGGCGCAGGCATGGCCGCCGGGATTATAGCGCAGCGCCTCCGGCGGGCCCGCCGGGAGGCGGCGGCGCTAGTCGGCTCGCTCGCCGACCTTGAAGCGGGCGAAGCGCGCAACGGTGATGTTCTCGCCGAGCTTGGCGATGGCCGCCTTCACCATGGCGCCGATGGTCGTCTTCGGATCGCGAATCGAAGGCTGATCCAGCAGGACTACCTGCTCGTAGTAGCTGTTCAGCTTGCCCTCGACTATCTTGTCGATCACTTGCGGCGGCTTGTTCGAGCCCTCGAACTGCTGGCGGTAGATGGCCTGCTCGCGCTCGCGATCCGCGGCCGGCACTCCGTCGCGGGAAACGCACAGCGGGCTGGCCGCCGCGATGTGCATCGCGATCTCCCGCACGAGGGTCTGGAAGTCATCCGTGCGAGCCACGAAGTCGGACTCGCAGTTGACCTCCACGAGGACGCCGACCTGTCCTCCCTGGTGGATGTAATGGCCGATGAGTCCCTGCGAGGTCGTGCGCCCGGCACGACGACCGGCCTTGGCGAGGCCCCGCGTCCGGAGGAGCGTGACGGCCTCCTCCAGGTCGCCGCCGGCGTCCGTCAGGGCCGCCTTGCACTCCATGAAGCCCGCGCCCGTCTTGTCGCGAAGGGCCTTCACCTCGGTTGCACTGATTGCCATCTGGGAACTCCGGGCGTGCCGGCGGCCGGAGCCGCCGGGGATCGTGTCGACAGAGGAGCGTGAACGCTACGCGGACGCCGGAGCCGGCTGCGCCGGAGCCGAAACGGGTTGCGAGCCGGCCCCCGCGCCGGAGCCTGGACTTCCGTTGCGGTCGGATGTCGGCTGGGAGGCTTCCTGGTGCCTGCGGCCAGCGATGACGGCATCGGCGATGCGCGTGACGAACAGGCGAATCGACCGCAGCGCGTCGTCGTTCGCCGGAATGACGTAGTCCACGTCGTCGGGATCGCAGTTGGTGTCCACGAGCCCGATGACCGGGATCTTCAGCTTGCGAGCCTCATCCACCGCGATCTTCTCGCGCCGCGTATCGATGACGAACACCGCGTCCGGCAGGCGCGACATCTGGCGGATGCCGTCGAGATTCTTCTGGAGCTTTCGCTTGTCCTTCTCGATGCGGGCGATCTCCTTCTTGGACAGCGTATCGTAGCGCCCGTCCTCGGCCATCGCCTCCAGCTCGCGCAGGCGTCCGATGCTGCGCTGAATCGTGGTGAAGTTGGTCAGCAGGCCGCCCAGCCACCGCTGGTTCACGAAGAACATCCCGCAGCGCTGGGCCTCGGTGACGATCACGTCCTGGGCCTGACGTTTCGTTCCCACGAACAGTATCGCCCGGCTCTCCGCGGCCAGACGGCCGACGAAATCCTCGGCCTGGCGGAACAGCTTCTCCGTCTTGCCCAGGTCGATGATGTAGATACCGTTGCGCTCCCCGAAGATGAACTGCTTCATCTTCGGATTCCAGCGCTTGGTCTGGTGGCCGAAGTGCACGCCGGCCTCCAGCAGCTCCTGCATCGTCAACGGCGTCAAGCTTCCTCCATCTGCTTACCGCTTGCTGAACTGGAAGCGCTTGCGCGCCCCCGCCAGCCCGTACTTCTTCCGCTCCTTCACGCGCGGATCGCGCGTGAGCAGGCCCGCCTTCTTCAGGGGAACGCGCAGCTCGGGGTCGGCCTTGACCAGCGCCCGGGCGATTCCGAGCCGGAGCGCGCCCGCCTGCCCCGAAACGCCTCCCCCGGAGGCCGTGGCGAGGATGTCGAACTTCTCGGTCGATTCGGTCACGACCAGCGGATCCTTGATCCGCGTGCGCACCGATGCGGTGGGAAAGTGCCTCTCGAGCGCGACGTCGTTGATGGTTATCGCACCGGAGCCCGGCCGGAGGAAGACGCGAACCGTCGACGTCTTGCGTCGCCCGGTGCCGTAGTATTCGAGCGCCACGGTCAACCTACCTCGTACGGCGCGGGCTTCTGCGCCGCGTGCGGGTGTTCGGGACCCGCGTAGACCTTCAGCTTGCGGTACATCGCCTTGCCGAGCTTCGTCTTCGGCAGCATCCCGCGGACCGCCTGCTCGACCATGCGCTCCGGCTTCCGCCGGCGCACGGTCACGGCCCGCTCCTCGCGAAGACCGCCCTGGTAGCCGCTGTGCCTCCGGTACAGCTTGCGGCCTTCCTTGTCGCCCGTCAGCCGCACGCTGCCCGCATTGACGACGATCACGTGATCGCCCGTGTCGAGGAACGGCGTGTAGCCCGGGTGGTGCTTACCTTGCAACAGACGTGCTGCGATGGTGGCCACGCGTCCGAGGACCTTGGCGTCGGCATCGATGACATGCCAGGCGCGCACGCGGTCGCGCAGGCTGGGGACGAACGTTCGTGCAGTCATGAACGGATTCGGTGGCCTTGGCGGTCCTCTCTCCCGCAACCGCCCCAAGAGGGAGAGCTTACGGAGCATCGGCCGGGGTGTCAAGACGCGCCCTCCCGCAGGGCGGGACGGGCAGCTCGGGCCGACGACCTCGTGACCGCGCGGATCCTCCTCCGTCGATGTCTCGTCGGGGGTAACGGGAGTGTACGTCCATGTCGCACCTGTGGCGCATGAGTGGATGGTTCGGCCGGCGCTCCGCGGCGCTCGTCGGTCTCGACGTCGGTTCGAGCGCGGTCAAGGCGGTGGAGCTCGAGACGACGCGGGCGGGGCGTCGCGTCGTCGCGGCGGCCGCCGCGCCCCTGCCGCGCCAGGCCAGCCGGGACGGCGCCCACCAGGACGGCGACGCGGTCGCGGGCGCGAGC
>JAPOWL010000065.1 GCA_026707615.1 Acidobacteriota bacterium
GCCGCCGGGTCGCCCGCCGCGGCCGGCGCGCCGCCGGCGCGGGTGTCGATCGCCCGCCGGTAGGCCGCGCGCAGCGTGCGCGCCGAGCGGCGCCAATCGAACGCCCGGGCCTGGACGGGTCCGCGCTCCGCGCAGCGCGCGGCCAGCTCCGGTTCGTCGAGGACGCGGCCCAGGGCGGTCTCGAGCGCCGCCGGATCGGTGGGATCGACGAGGAGCCCGGCCTCGCCCACCACCTCCGGCAGCGCGCCCCGGTTCGACGCCACCACCGGCACGCCGAGCGTCATCGCCTCGAGCGCGGGGAGCCCGAAGCCCTCGTCGAGCGACGGGAGCACGAGGGCGCTTGCGCCGGCGTACAACGACCGCAGCGTCGCCGCGTCCACATAGCCCGTCCGGCGGACCCGGCCGGCGAGCGGGGGCTCGTCGAGGGCGCGCCGCCACTCCCCGCCGGCTCCGTCCGGAGGCGCGCCGCCCGCCAGGACGAGCTCCGGCGCGTCGGGCCGCCGTGCCGCCAGGCGGGCGTACGCCGCCAGCAGGCCGGCCAGGTTCTTGCGGGGGGCCAGGCTTCCGACGAACAGCAGGTGGCCGGCTTCCGGAGGCGCCGGCCGCGGCTTCCAGGAGGGCGCGCCGTTCGGGCAGATCGCGATCCGCTCGCGCGGGATTCCCAGCCGCCGCACGACCTCGTCCGCCGTGTACCGCGAGGGGACGACCACGCCGGTGGCGCGGCGGGCGTGGCGGCGGGCAAGAGTCGGATAGTCGCGCCGAATCTCGCCCCACGACCGCTGCGGATGGCGGAGGAAGTCGAGGTCGTGCACGGTCACCACCTGCGCGGCCCGCCGCGACGGCAGCAGGAGCGGGTGAGGCGAGTGCACGACGTCGAATCGCCGTCGGGTCAGCGCCTCGATCGGCGGCCACTCCGCGCGGTGCCAGGCCGCGTTGAGGAGCCGCACCGGGATCCGGCGGTCGATCGCCGCGACGTTGGGGGGGAGGCCCCGGTCGGCGGGCGGGCCGAGCCGGTCCTTCCACGAGCTGCTGAAGAGCGTGACCTCGACCGGCTCGCCGGCCGCGCCGCCGAGGTCGGGATCGGCCAGCGCGCCGGCCAGATGGTGGATGAACGCCCCGACCCCGGTCGCCGCGCGCAACGCGGGCCGATAGTCGAGCAGGACGCGCATGCCGCCGCGATCGTACCACGCAGCGCAGGAACCTCGTGCCCGCGCAGACTCCCGACGCGCCCGCAATGTCGCGCAGGAGTCTGCGCTGCACAACGGTCGGCGCAGGAACATCGTGCCCGCGCAGACTCCCGACGCGCCCCGCAGGGGCGCGCGGCTGCCAGCGCTTCGCGGGCCGTGCTACGCTCCACGCGCATGCTGCGGGGCAGGAGGCGGCGGTGAGGATCACCGTCGTCGGCACCGGTTACGTCGGGCTCGTCGTCGGCGCGTGCTTCGCGGAGTACGGCAACGACGTCACCTGCGTCGACAACGACACCGCCAAGATCGCCGCCCTCGCCGAGGGGCGCCTCCCGTTCTTCGAGCCCGGGCTGCAGGAGCTGGTCTCCCGCAACCACGACGGGCAGCGCCTGGGGTTCCGTGCCGACCTCCCGCGCTCCGTCGAGTCCGCCGAGGTCGTCTTCATCGCGGTCGGGACGCCGCAGGGCGAGGACGGCTCCGCGGACCTCTCGCACGTCCTGGCCGTCGCCCGCGACATCGCGCAGGCGATGAACGGCTACAAGGTCATCGTCACGAAGAGCACCGTGCCGGTCGGCACCGCCCGCCGCGTCCGCGAGACGATCGAGCGCGGCACGACGCATCCGTTCAGCATCGCCAGCAACCCGGAGTTCCTCAAGCAGGGAGCGGCGATCGACGACTTCATGCGTCCGGATCGGGTGGTGATCGGCGTGGACGACGACCGCGCGGCCGATCTGCTGCGGGAGCTGTACGCGCCGTTCACGCGGACCGGGGCCCCCATTCAGGTCATGGACTGCGCGAGCGCCGAGCTCGCGAAGTACGCCGCGAACGCGATGCTGGCCACCCGGGTGTCGTTCATGAACGAGATCGCGAACGTCTGCGAGCTGGCGGGCGCGGACGTCGACCGGGTGCGCGGCGCGGTCG
Source organism: Acidobacteriota bacterium (assembly GCA_026707615.1). Taxonomy (GTDB): domain Bacteria; phylum Acidobacteriota; class Vicinamibacteria; order Vicinamibacterales; family UBA8438; genus JAGWAJ01. Next base: position 2,106 of record JAPOWL010000065.1, read on the forward strand.
CCGCGGACCGCCGCATCGGGCCGTCGTTCCTCTTCCCGGGCATCGGCTACGGCGGAAGCTGCTTCCCGAAGGACGTCAAGGCGCTCGTGCGCTTCGCGGGCGAGGCCGGGTACCGCTTCCGCATCCTGGAATCGGTCGAGGCCGTCAACGCGGCCCAGAAGCACCGCCTCGTCGCCAAGATGGAGGCGCACTTCGGGTCCCTCGAGGGGAAGCGCATCGCCGTGTGGGGCCTGTCGTTCAAGCCGCGGACCGACGACATGCGCGAGGCGCCGTCGATCGTGGTGATCGACGGGGTGCTGGCCCGGGGCGGGACGGTCCACGCGTACGATCCGCGGGCCCAGGCGGTGGCCCGCGGCATCTTCGGGGACCGGATCGACTACGCGCCCCACAGCTACGACGCGGTCGCCGGAGCCGACGCGCTGGCCATCCTGACCGAGTGGACCGAGTTCCGCGAGCCGGACTTCGCGAGAATGCAGGACCTGATGCGGAGCCCGGTGATCTTCGACGGCCGCAACCTGTTCGACGTCGCCCAGATGCGGGCGAAGGGGTTCGCCTACCATTCGATAGGACGCTGATGGGGGCGGTGCTCGTGACGGGGGGCGCCGGCTACATCGGCAGCCATACGGTGAAGGCCCTGCGGGCGGCCGGCCGGGACGTGGTGGTGCTCGACAATCTCGCGGCGGGGCATCGGGCGGCCGTCGCGGGCGTGCCGCTCGTCGAGGCGGGCATCGCCGACACGCGCGCGGTGCGGGAGGCGCTGCGGAGGCACGCCGTGACCGCGGTGATGCACTTCGCGGCTTGGGCGTCGGTGGGGGAGTCGGTCGCCGATCCGCACGCGTACTACACCAACAACGTCGCCGACACGCTCGCCCTCCTCGGCGCCCTGCGCGACGAGTCGGTGCATCACCTGGTCTTCTCGTCGTCCGCGGCCGTGTACGGGGCGCCGGAGGAGACCCCGATCCGCGAAGAGCACCCGACCCGGCCGATCAACCCGTACGGCGAGACCAAGCTCGCCGTCGAGCGGGCGCTGCCCCACTACGAGCGCGCGTACGGCCTCGCCGCGATTCGACTGCGCTACTTCAACGCGTCGGGGGCGGATCCGGACGGAACGCTGGGCGAGGACCACCGGCCCGAGCACCACGCCATTCCCCGGGCGATTGCGGCCGCCCGGGGCGGGCCGCGCTTCGAGGTCTTCGGCGCCGACTACCCGACGCCCGACGGAACGTGCCTGCGCGACTACGTCCACGTGTCGGACCTCGCCGACGCGCACGTCCTGTCGCTCGCGGCGCTCGAGTCCGGTCGACCCGCGCGCGCCTACAACGTCGGCACGGGCCGGCCGCACTCCGTGCTCGACGTCCTGGCCGCGGTCGAACGCGTCACCGGGGGCGCGCCGGCGCGCGCGATCTCGGCCCGGCGGCCCGGCGATCCGCCGGTCCTGCACGCCTCGAGCGAGCGGATTCGGAGCGAGCTGGGCTGGCGCCCGCGCTTCGCCGAGCTCGACACCATCGTGGAGACGGCGTGGCGCTGGCACCGGGCGCACCCCGGCGGCTACGCCGATGCGCCGCCGGATTCCTGACGGGGCGAGCCGTGGACCATCCCCTCGAGCGGCTCGTGCGCTACGGCCGGCCCTATCGGGGGCAGCTCGGTCTCGCCGTCGCGGCCATGGCGGTGTACGGGGCGGCGAACGGCGGCCTCGTCTACCTGTTCCGCCCGGTGCTGAACGACGTGTTCGCGGTGGCGGCGGCGCCCGATCAGGGGCAACTGAACGTCCTCGTCGCGGCGATTCTCGGTTGCGCCGTGCTGAAGGGCATCGGCGCGTACTTCTCCGTCTACCTGATGGCCGGCATCGGGCTGTCGGTCGTCCGCGACCTGCGCAACGAGCTGTTCGGCCACGTCGTCGGGCAGTCCGCCAGCTTCTTCGCGCGCCGCAACGTCGGGGCCGTGACCTCGCGCCTGATGAACGACATCGGGCAGATCCAGTTCGTCATCACGGAGTCGCTCGGCGGCGCGCTGCGGGCCGCGATCGCGGTCGTCGTGCTGGCCGGCCTGCTCTTCTACCTGAACGCCCGGCTCGCGCTGGTCTGCATCATCTGCGCCCCGCTGGTCGTCTACCCCCTCGTGCGGCTCGGCCAGCGCGTGCGGCGCAACGCGCGGCACGTCCAGGCGGAGACGGCGCATCTGCAGCACATCTCGGTGGAGGCGTTCTCGGGGCACCGGATCGTCACCGCCTTCGCGGCGGCGCACTTCGAGGGCGTTCGTTTCCGGCAGGCCGCGGATCGGCTGTACCGGGTCGCCATGAAGGTGACGAGCACGCTGGCCATGCTGCCGCCGCTGATGGAATGGCTCGGCGCGCTCGCGGTGGTCGGGGCGCTCCTGTACGGGGTGACCGAGGTCGCCAGCGGCGACGTGCAGGCGGGCGACTTCATCGCCTTCGTCGGCGCGCTCCTCATGATGTACGAACCGGTCAAGAAGCTGAGCCGCGTGAACGCGCAGGTCCAGCAGGGGATGGCCTGCGCCGAGCGCGTCTTCGAGGTGCTCGACACCCGCAGCGAGATTCAGGACCGCCCGTCCGCGCCGCCGCTGGCGCGACCGAGCCGCGACATCGTGTTCGACCGCGTCTCGTTCACCTACCCCGACGGACTGGGCGAGACCGTGCTCCGCGACGTGTCGTTCCGGGCGTCGGCCGGACAGATGGTGGCCATCGTCGGGCTGAGCGGCGCCGGCAAGACGACGCTGGTCAACCTGCTGCCCCGGCTGTACGACGTCACGTCGGGTGCCGTGCGCATCGACGGGGTCGACGTCCGGGACGTGTCGCTGGCGTCGCTGCGCGCCAGCATCGGCATCGTGACGCAGGACACGGTGCTCTTCGACGACACGGTCGCCCGCAACATCGCCTATGCCGCCGCGCCGTCCGAGGCGTCGCAGGCCGAGGTCGCGGCGCGCATCGAAGCCGCCGCCCGCGCCGCGCACGCCCACGAGTTCATCGAGGCGCTCCCGGACGGCTACGGCACGCTGATCGGGGACCGGGGCCAGCGCCTGTCGGGCGGCCAGCGCCAGCGCCTCGCCATCGCGCGGGCCCTCTTCCGGAACGCGCCCATCCTCATCCTCGACGAGGCCACGTCGTCGCTCGACACCGAGTCCGAGCGCCTGGTGCAGGGGGCGCTCGCCCGCCTGCTCCTCAACCGGACGTCGTTCGTGATCGCCCACCGGCTGTCGACCGTCCGCCGCGCCGACCGGATCGTCGTGCTCGACGAGGGGCAGGTGCGAGAGACGGGGCGCCACGAGGAGCTGCTGGCGAAGACGGACAGTCTCTACGCCCGGCTGTACTCCCTGCAGCTCTTCGACGCGGGCCGCCGGCAGCCCGCCGCCGCGGCGGACGCTTCCGGTACTGCGGGGCAGGACGCATGATCACCTCGATGACCGGGTTCGCCTCGCTGACACGGGAAGACGAGCTGGCCGCCGTCGGCGTCACCGTGCGCAGCGTCAACCACCGCTATCTCGACGTCCAGATCCGCGCTCCGCAGTCGCTCGCTCCGCTCGAGCCGGAGGTGCGGAGCCGGATCCAGGGCCGCGTCGCGCGCGGGCGGGTGGAGCTGACCGTGACGCTCGCCGCCAAGGTGCGGCCGGAGGTCGACGTCGAGATCGACACCGCGCTGGTGTCGGCCCTGGCCCGGGCGGCCGAGCGGCCGGAGGTGGCGGGCGCCGCGCACGCCGGATGGACGGCCGGCGAGTTGCTGCGGTTCCCGCAGGTCGTGACGCTCCGGGAGCGGCCGGCGGACCCGGAGGTCGAGCGGCGCATCGGCGAGGCCGCTCTCGCCGCGGTGGACGACGCGCTCGAGGCGCTCGATCGCATGCGGACCGGGAGGGCGGGTTCCTGCGGGCCGACCTCGACGGTCGCCGCGCGGAACTCGCGGACCTCGTCAAGCGGATCGCGGCCGAGGCCGCCGCCGGCCAGGCGGCCCTGCGCGAGCGGTTGTCGGAGCGCGTCGCCGAGGTGGCGGCGGAGACGGCGGCGAGCGAGGCGGCGGTGGCCCAGGAGATCGTCCGCTGGGCCGCGCGCTCGGACATCCACGAGGAAGTGGCGCGCCTCGAGGCGCACCTCGCGCATTGGACCGCGCTGGCCGATGCCCCGGAAGCCTGCGGGCGGAAGCTCGACTTCCTGCTCCAGGAGATGAACCGGGAAGTGAACACGATCGGATCCAAGGCGGACGGCGCCGGCGTCTCCGCGCTCGTGGTAGCGACCAAGGCGGAGCTCGAGAAGCTGCGTGAACAGACGCAGAACGTCGAGTGACGGGCGGCGCCCGGGGCGCCTGCTGGTCGTGTCGGCCCCGTCCGGGACCGGCAAGACGACGCTCGTCGAGCGGCTCGTCGCCCGCGTCCCCGACCTGGTGCGGTCCCGCTCGTACACGTCGCGACCCGCCCGCCCGGGGGAATCGGACGGCGTCGACTATAATTTCGTAGGCCGCCCGCGCTTCCGTCAGATGATTGACGCGGACGCCTTTCTCGAGTGGGCCGACGTCTTCGGCCATCTCTACGGTACGGCGGCAGCCGACACGGAACGCGAGCAGGCCGCCGGCCGGGACGTGGTCCTGGTCATCGACGTCCAGGGGGCGCGCCTGCTCGGCCGCCGCGGGGTAGCCGCTACCCGCATCTTCGTGCTGCCGCCGTCGCGCGCCGCGCTCGAGGCCCGGCTCCGCGCGCGCAGCGCCGGACTCGAGGACGAGGCCGTGGTGCTGCGGCGGCTCGAGACCGCCCGCCGCGAGGTCGCGGCCAGCGCGGACTACGACTACGTGGTGGTCAACGACGAGGTGGACGACTGCGTGGATCGCCTCCGCGCCATCGTCCTCGCCGAGCGCGCGCGGCTCGAGGCGATGCGGGCGGCAGCGGCGGACATCGCCGCGACGTTCCGGGCGTGAGGCACGCCGGGCCGCCCGGGAGCGCGCTCCGGCGGGATCGCGACGGCAGCAGATGGCTCTGGTCGCCCTCGGGGTATGCGGCGGCATCGGCGCCTACAAGGCGGTGGAGGTTGCGCGCGGCCTCCAGCAGCGGGGCCACGACGTGGCCGCGGTGCTGACCGCGAACGCAGCCCGCTTCGTCGGTCCCCTGACCTTCGAGGCAATCACGCGGCGGCCGGTCATCGGCGACCAGTTCGCCCCCGGGGTGAACGCCCAGATCGAGCACATCGCCCTGGCCACCGATCTGGACCTGCTGCTCGTCGCGCCGGCAACGGCCAACATCGTCGGCAAGCTCGCCAACGGGATCGCCGACGACTTCCTCTCGGCTCTCTACCTCGCCACCACGGCCCCGGTGCTCGTCGCGCCGGCGATGAACAGCAACATGCTCGCCCACGCGGCGGTGGCCGCGAACCTCGACCGGCTGGCGGCGCGCGGGGTGCGCTTCGTCGAGCCGGGCGCGGGCTATCTGGCCTGCGGCTGGGTCGGGAAGGGCCGCCTCGCGGAACCGGCGGACATCGTCGCGGCCGCGGACGGGCTCCTCGGCGCCGGCCGTCGGCTGGCGGGCCGGCGCGTGCTGGTGACGGCGGGGCCGACGGTCGAGGACCTCGATCCCGTGCGCTTCCTCGGCAACCGCTCGAGCGGCCGGATGGGGTACGCCGTCGCCGCCGAGGCGCTCGCGCGGGGCGCCGAGGTGGTCCTGGTGACCGGCCCGACGGCGCTCGAGCCGCCGGCGGGCGCGGAGGTGGTCCGCGTCCGCGGGGCGGAGGAGATGCGGAGCGCGGTCATGGCGCGCGTCGCGGGCGACGGAGACGGCGTGGACCTCGTGGTCATGGTGGCCGCGGTAGCGGACTACACGCCGGCCGGCGGGGCGCGAGAGGCGAAGCTGCTGCGGGACCGGGACGAGCTGGTCCTCACGCTGCGGCGCACGCCCGACGTCCTGGGCGCCCTGGGGCGGGGGCGCGCGGGCCGGCCCCGGCCCGTGCTGGTCGGCTTCGCGGCGGAGGTGGGCGACCCGGTGGCGCGCGCGCGGGAGAAGCTCCGGCGCAAGCAGGTCGACCTCGTCGTCGCCAACGACGTCTCACGGCCCGGGGCGGGGTTCGGCGGCGACACGAACATCGCCACCCTGATCTCGGAGACGGAGGCGGAGGAGGTCCCGCTCGGTTCCAAGCGCGAGCTGGCGCGCGTCCTCCTGGACCGGATCGAGCCTCGCCTCGGG
>JAPOWL010000284.1:0-3877 GCA_026707615.1 Acidobacteriota bacterium
CCGTGACCGCCCGCGACGGCGGCCGACCGCGCCCGGTCGCGGCCGCCGGTCATCCAGGCGTCTGCTCGGTTCGGCGCCCGGCGGAGCCATCAGGCGACGAATGGCGGGCTGGCGTGTCAGAAAGAGCACCCCGGTCATGGCGAGCGTCCCAGCAACATCGGTTCCGCAGGCCTGCAGTTCAGGTCTGCAGCTCGAGGTTGTGCAGCTCCGGACTCCGTGTCATAGTTGGTACACGGTCGGCGAGGGATGGGGCTCGCCGCGACGCTGACCCGCGTTCGTCCGACCCCGCGTCCTTCCACCGCCAACCGGAGAGCCGCCGATGATCGCCGCCGCGACCCCGATCACGCTGGATCCCTCCGCCGCCCTGCCCCTGGCGGCCTGGGCCGGCACGGCGCTGCTCGCCGCCATCGCCGTCCTGGTCGGGGTCATCGCGTGGTTCCTGCGCCGCGAGATCCGGAACAACGACGCGGCCCACCAGGAACTCAGAGCCGACATCAAGGAGCTGAGGGGAGACGTCAAGAAGCTCCTCGCAGGGGACGTGGCCTGGGTGCAGGCGCTGTTGAAGCTCAGGTGAACCGCGGGGAGAGGGTCTTCGCGTTGCCCCCAGTTGCGAGGTTCCCTGCGACCGTGCGCCCGCGCCACGATTCGGAGAATCGTCGATGATTGCAGCCGCGACCCCCGTCACCCTCGATCTCTCGGCCGCCCTGTCCCTGGCGATGTGGGCCGGCACGGCGCTGCTCGCCGCCATCGCCCTCCTTCTCGGTGTCATTGCGTGGTTCGCGCGCCGCGAGATCCGGAACAACGACGCGGCCCACCAGGAACTCAGGGCCGACGTCAAGAAGCTGCTCGCCGGAGACGTGGCCTGGGTGCAGGCGCTGTTGAAGCTCAGGTGACGGGCGGCGAGACCACCGGCGTCCGGGGACCGCCCCGGCGACGTGACCGTATCGCCGCCCGTTGCCAGCCCGCGAGCGGGGCGCTAAGCTGCACTCGATGCCTACCCGAATGATGTCGGCGGTCGTCGCCGCGGCGCTGGCGGTCGGAATCGCCACGCTCGCGGCCCAGCAGCAGCCGCTGTTCCGGAGCGGGACGGAGCTGGTCGATCTCTACGTGACGGTCACCGACCGCGGCGGGCGGCTGGTGCCCGACCTGACGCGCGACGACTTCGTCGTCTTCGACAACGGGCAGCCGCAGGAGCTCATCCTGTTCGAGAACGATGTGCGGCCCATCACGGTCGTCGTGATGCTCGACACGAGCGCGAGCGTGACGCCGAGCCTCCACCTGCTGAAGGCGGGCGCCGAGCAGTTCCTGATCCGGATGCTGCCCGACGACCGGGGGCGCGTCGGCGCGTTCAACGACAAGATCCAGGTGGAGCCGGCCGAGTTCACGGGCGACCGCGACCGGCTGATCGATGCGCTCGGCGTGCTCGACTTCGGGAATCCGACGCGCCTCTACGACGGCGTCGCGGCGGGCCTCGACGCGCTGTCCGACGTCGACGGGAGACGCGTCGTGCTGGTCTTCACGGACGGGGACGACACGGACAGCGACACGCGATCCCGAGACGTGCTCGACCGGGCGGTCGCCGACGAGGTCATGATCTACGCCATCGGCCTCGAAGCGGACTACTTCAACGGCATCCGGCGCGTCCGCACCCGCCCCGACCGCAACCTGCGGCGCTTCGCCGAGGAGACCGGCGGCGGCTACTTCGAGCTGGACGAGACGTCCGACCTCGGACCGACCTTCACGCGCGTGGCGCAGGAGCTGCACAGCCAGTACGTGCTCGGTTTCGCGCCGCAGGTCCGGGACGGCCGCGTGCACGAGCTCGAGGTGCGGGTGAAGCCGCGCGGGATGCGGGCGCGCGCCCGGCGCAGCTACGTCGCGCCGTCCGACTCGCCGCCGGCGGCGCGGCGCTGAGCCGGCGTGTACAGCGACCGCGTCGAGCTCGCCGTCGTCACCGCCCTGGAGGCCCACGGCCTGCGCCGCCGCAAGGCGGGGCGCGGCTTCGAGGTGGCGCACGCCGCGTCGGTGGCCCTCATCGTCGGCGACCACGGGTTCGACGAGGACACCGTCGTCGCCGCCCTGCTGCACGACACGCTGGAGGACACGGACCTGGCGCCGGCGGTCATCCGCGACCGCTTCGGCGACCTCGTGCTGGCGATGGTCGAGGACGTCTCCGAGCCGCCGCGGCCGGCCCGTTGGCGCGCGCGCAAGACGGTCTACATCGATCAGCTGCGGCGGACGCCGCGGGACGGATCGCGGGCCGTCGCCTCGGCCGACAAGATCCACAACCTGACGAAGATGGTCGCGGGGATGCGCGAGCGGGGCGCCGCGTTCCTCACCGCGTTCACCGCGGGCCTCGACGAGATGCTGTGGTACCAGCGCGAGGTGCACCGGACGCTCGGCGAGCGCTGGTCCCACCCCATCCTGGACGAGCACGCCGATCGGCTCGATCGCTTCGTCGCCGCGGCGGCCGACCTGACCCGGAGCGCCTGACACCGACCTGCGCGTCGACCACGACAGCCCGACAGCCTGTGAACGGAGCGGCCAACGATGAATCGTTCGGGAGTCGGCTCGGCCCGTCGATGGTGGCGTCGATGCCACCGCGGGCCGGGAATCGGCTCGCCCGAGGGACGTGCGCAGGAACCGCCGGCTCAAGTCTCCCTGGGGACGAACACGCGTCGGAACCACGCGACGAAGGCAAGCGCGGCCGGACTGTCGTGCCCCAGGTAGCGTGCCGTGATGGCAAGACCATAGGGCAGGCCCGGGCGTTCCTGCCAGGCCAGCCACGTGTGCAGTACGGCCTTGGGTCGTCGCGTCGCCGGGAAGGTGGCGCCCCGCTCCGAGGCGCTCGTCGTCGAAGTCTCGGCGAGTTCCAGTCACGCGTCTTCGTCGTCGACCAGACCCTGCAGGAAGTCCTCGATCGCACCGGAGCCTCGGTTGTCCGGCATCAGCCACACGCCCACGCGGGCCTCGAAGGCTGTGGCGTCGCCGACGAAACCGCCCTCCGGAATCTCATCCGGCAGCGCCAGGACATCGTCGAGCCGAGTCCGCACACCCTGCCAGCGCGTCTCCGGGCTGCCGTCCGCGTCCAGCACGAACCCAACCGCCTTTCCGGTGCTCGTGGTAACTGCGAGCTTCATCCCTTCCAGCAGAGGGTCCTTGCCGCCGTGATCGTCATCTCCTCCCTGCTCCGACCACTTGATGTCGACAAGACGATGGTCGATGCCATGTCGCGACAGCAGATTCTCGATGACGAACTTGTCGTCCTTGCCTTCCACGCGAAGCACGGGGCGGTCCTGAGGCATCGCTCACCGGACCTCGATGTCCTGTTCCACCGCGATCGGGATTTCGTCACCGGCGATCCGAACTGCCTGCGCCAGCTTGCGATGTACCTTCTGCACGGCGACCGAGTCCGCGAGGTCGGGCCGGGATCGGACCAACTGCCCGAGACCCTTGATGCAGTCGTAACTGTGTGTGGTCGCGAAGACCTGTACGTTCGAGCGTTGCGCGCCCTCCACGACGAGCCGCCACATATCCTCCATCACCGTCCAGTGAAGGCCGGTGTCGATTTCGTCGATCAGGAGGCATCCGTTGCGGGTGGCCACCAGCGCCAGGCTGACCGCCAGCAATCGCCGCATCCCGTCCCCGTAGCTGCCGATGGGCAGACGTGGTCGGACGTCGCGCTGACCGACCAGGACGTTATGCCGCCGCCGGCCGGCCAGGAACTGGACCGAGTCGATCTCCGGCATCAGGATGCGCAAGGCCTCGACGACTTCCGGCTCGCGCCTGTCGGTCACGACGGCGTTCCACGCTGTCCGCATGGATGCCGGATCGAAGCTCAGGAACCGCACGTCCTGAAGGGAACGTCCACGCCGTGCGG
>JAPOWL010000284.1:3887-7751 GCA_026707615.1 Acidobacteriota bacterium
CGCAGGTGCTCCAGGAAAGAGCCGTTCTCAGCGACAGGAATCACGACCGGCGGCAGCCCGTCTGGGGCTAGGCTCAGGCCGAATGCAGCCGCGGGCTCCTGCTCCGACTCGAACGGCAGATGTCGCGTCGCCATCCTCTCCCATCGATCAGCGGCCTCGCCCACCTCGTCGAGCGACAGGATTGAGCCGGCCAGACGCTGCCGACTGTCGGAGCTCGAAAGTTCGAATCTGGCCCCCGGCGCGCACTCGTGACCGTGGAACACGTGCGAGACGCCCGCTCCGTTGCCCAGGTCGTCGTCGAGTTCGCCGCGGCGCACGGCTGATTCGATCAAGGCAGTGACGTTTCCTCCCGAAACCAGGAGCTCAACCGCCTCGAGGATCGACGTCTTGCCACAGTTGTTCTTCCCGACCAGCAGGTTGACGCGTGTCAGGCCGGTCAACCGGTAGGACTCGAATCCGCGGTAGCGGTGCAGCTCGAGCGACTTCAGCATCGCCTCAGCGCCGCCAGGAGAACGGCGTCTCGACGTGGACCGTCGTCTCGCTCATCGGTCCACGTGGCGGTCAGTGAACCGTCCCGGCTCCGGGTCCGGCGAGAGTGGGGGGCGACGGCGAAGCCTCCGCGTCCGCCCCGCAGTCGTCGCAGCCGTGGCAAGACGCGCCCGCGTCGCTCCCGGGACGGGACGGGACCACCAGGATGCTCCGCATGTGGCGGACGAGCCAGACGACGGAGAGTCCGACGATGACGGCTACGGCGAGTTCCTGCCAGAGCATCAGATCCCCCAGCCGAGCAGCGATCCGGCCTGGTAGACGACGAGCGACGCGCCGTAGGCCAGGACCGACATGTAGCCGAACATGAAGATCGGCCAGCGCCACGAGCCCGACTCGCGGCGCACGACGCCGATCGTGCTCATGCACTGGCACGCCAGCACGAAGAAGACCATCAGCGACACGCCGGCGAGCGGGGTCATGAGCGGCGAGCCGTCCTCGTGCCGCGCCGCGGCGAGCGACGCGCGGAGGGAGGGGCTCTCCTCGTCCGCCTCCGCGATGCCGAAGACGATGCCGAGCGTCGAGACGAAGACCTCGCGGGCCGCGAACGCGCCGAGGATGCCGACGCCGATGCGCCAGTCGAAGCCGAGCGGCTCGATGGTCGGCTCGATGGCGCGCCCGACCCGGCCGGCGACGCTGTACTCGAGCGCCTCGCCCGCCTCGCGGCCGGAGAGCTCCGCGAGCTGTTCCGCCTGCGCGTCCGGATCCCCCACCGACGCCGCGATCGCGTTCCGCTCCGCCTCGTAGCGCGCCTCGATCTCGGCGCTGCGCGGATAGGACAGGAGCGCCCAGAGGATGATCGTCATCGTCAGGATGATCGTCCCGGCGTCGACGAGGAACTTGCGCAGGCCGCGCCAGGCGACGAGCCCGACGTTGCGCCATACCGGCATGCGGTACGGCGGCAGCTCGAGGACCAGCGGCAGGCGGGGCCCGTGGAGCACGGTGCGGCGCAGCACGGCGGCGGCGCCGAGGGTGGCGGCCACCGACAGCGCGTACATCGAGAAGAGCACGACGGCCCCGGCGCTCAGCAGGCCGAAGACGCGCGCGTCGCCCGCGAAGACGACGGCGGTCACCAGGGCGTAGACCGGCAGCCGGGCGCTGCAGGAGATCATCGGCAGCGTGAGCATCGTGATCAGGCGGTCCCGGCGGCTCTCGATCGTGCGTGTCGCCATGACGGCCGGAATCGCGCAGGCGAAGCCCGAGAGCATCGGGACGAACGCCTTCCCGTGCAGGCCGATGCGGCCCATCAGCCGGTCGATGACGAACGCGACGCGCGCGAGGTAGCCGAAGTCCTCGAGGATCGCGATGAAGAGGAACAGCATCGCGATCTGCGGCACGAAGACGACGACGTTCCCGACCCCCGCGATCACGCCGTTGACCATCAGGTCCTCGAGCGGGCCCGCCGGGAGGATCGTCGTGACGCCCGCCTGGAGCGCCGCCGTGGCCGCCTCGATGGCGCCGATGAACGGCTCCGACCAGGTGAACAGCGCCTCGAAGAGCAGCGCCATGACGACCGCGAAGACCCCCATCCCGTAGACCCGATGGGTCAGGACGGAGTCGATCCGGTCGGTCCAGGGGTGAGCGGGCGGCGCCTCCTCCGCGGTCCGGCGCACGTCGCCGACCACGGCCTCGATCCAGCGGTAGCGGGCCGCGATGAGATCCTCGTCGAGGTTCACCCCCTCCCCCGCGGCCGCCCGCCGTACGTCGTCGACACGCTGCCGCACCGCCGGGGGCAGCCCCTCGACATCGTCGTCGTCCGCATCGGGGGTGTGCGACAGCAGCGACCAGATGGCCCACGACCGGCGGCTGGCCGGTGACCGGACGAAGGCGGTGCCGTCGAGCGAGCGCTCGACCTCGGAGACGGCGGCCTCGGCCCGCGCCGGCAGGTCCGCCCCCGCCGCCTCGCTGCGCATCGCGAGAGCGACGGAACGGCCGATCGCGGCTCGCAGCGCATCGAAGCCGTCCCCGGCGGACGCAACCGTCGGGACCACCTCCACGCCGAGCCAGTCGCCGAGCTTCGCCGCGTCCACCGTGATCCCGGCGGCCGCGGCCTCGTCGATCATGTTGAGGGCGACGACCACGGGAACGCCGGTCTCGACGATCTGCAGCACCAGGTAGAGCCCGCGCTCGAGGGCGCAGGCGTCGACCACGACCACGACGGCGTCGGGAAGGTCGCCGCGCCGGCCGAGGACCTCGTCGACCGCCACCTGCTCGTCGAGCGAGTGGGTGCTGAGGCTGTAGGTGCCGGGCAGGTCGACGACCTCGGCGCGCAGGTCGCCCGGCAGGGAGATCTGCCGCGAGGCGCGGGTGACGGTCACGCCCGGGTAGTTACCGACGCGCGCCCGCGCGCCGGTCAGCGCGTTGAAGATGGTGGTCTTGCCACTGTTGGCGTTGCCCGCGACCAGGACCCGGGGGACCGGCGCGGTGCGGTCGGAGCGCGGAGGATGGGCGGCGAAGCGTGCCGGCGCGGGCGCCGCCACCGCGGCGTCGGCGTCCGCCGCGGCTCCGCCGTCCGCAACGGGACCGGCGTGCGCGTCCCGGGCGGCGTCCGCAAGAGGACCGGCGTGGCCGTTCGGGGTGAGGGATACGCCGGACGCCTCGTGGCGCCGCAGGCTCAGCAGGTAGCCGCGGAGCCGGACCTCGAGCGGATCGCCCAGCGGCGCGCGGCGGACCATCTCGATCCGGGTGCCGGGCAGGAGCCCCATCTCCATGAGGCGGCGCCCCACGCGCTGCTGGCACGCGACGCGGTGGACGACGGCGCTCTCGCCGATGGGCAACTCGTCGAGCGTGCGGAGGCCTTGGTGCATGCGGATGCTCCGGAACCGGCGACGGGCCCCTTGCGCCGGATGGTCGCTATGCGACGGGATCTCAGTTTAGGGCGTCCAGTCTACCGCAACCAGCCCGCGCGCACGGCGGGCGGGCCGGGCGGCCCGGGTGACCCGCGGTTCCGGCGCCGCGCGGCCGTTCGGAACGACTCCCGCGGTATTGCCGCGGCGTGCGGCGGCGCGGGCCCTACAGCAGGAAGCCGGTGCGCAGGGGGTCCTCGTCGTCGATCAGGAACGCGTGCTCGCCGGTGATCCAGGCCGACCCCTCGATGCGCGCGCAGAGGGCCGGGAGCTCGCCGACCGCGGTCCGCGAATCGACCGTCCCCCGAAAGTGGGTGCCTATCAGGCTCTCGTGCACGAAGGCCCGCTCGGAACCGAGGAGCCCCAGGGCGTCGAGCACCGCCATCACGGCCGCGGTGCCCGTGCCGCACGGCGACCGGTCGACCTGCGCGTCGGCGAAGATCGTGACGTTGCGCAGGTCGGCCCCCTCGTG
>JAPOWL010000284.1:7761-8255 GCA_026707615.1 Acidobacteriota bacterium
CCCTCGTGCTCGGGCGGCCCCGTGAAGATCGTCCCGTAGATGCCGCGGAGCCGAAGCTCGTCCGGGTGCGCGACGTCGGCGGCCCGCTCGACCGCGCGCTTGATCTCCATGCCGAGCGCCCGCAGGTCCTCCAGGCACTCGGCGCGCAGCGGCACGCCGGCCGCCTCCGCATCGACGATGGCATAGAAGGCGCCCCCGAACGCCACGTCCACCGGTACGGTCCGGGCGCCGAGGGTAACGGGCAGGCCGCCGTGCAGCACGAACGACGGGACGTTGGCGAACGACACCCGCTCGACGCGCAGCCCGGCCGTCCGAGCGGCGTCGGCGCCGTCCGGACGACGGGAGGGCCTCGCGGCCCCGGAGCCGGCGGGCCGCAGGTGCGGGCGGGCCCGGACCGGACCGGCCGGAGTGTCGAGGACGACGTCGGCGGCCGGATCGGAGCGCACGAGAAGGCCGCGCTCGAGGGCGATCGTCACGACGGCGATGATGCCGTG
>JAPOWL010000651.1:0-3320 GCA_026707615.1 Acidobacteriota bacterium
CCGCAGGCCCGGCGGGACGCGCGGGACGCGTTCTTGCCGCCCGGCCCGCTCCCGGCCGCACGGCGTCCCCGGCCGTTGCCGCGGAGGCGGACGCGTCCGCCGCCAGCAGATCGATCACGAGGCGCGCCGCGCCGCCGGCCGCGGAGGGCTGCGTGACGCGGAACGAGTCGAACGCGGGGCCGAGCTCGATCGTCAGGCCGGGCAGTTCCCGGTCGATCTCGATACTGCGGACGATTTCCCCGCGGGCCGGAGACAGTCGGACGACGTCGACGGCGTCGGCCTCGAACCGGATTCGGAGACGCCCCGGCTCTTCGAGGATGCGATGGGCGGTGCCTGGCGTCGTCTCGACGCTCAGCCGGCCGGTGCGCGCGCGCGGCCGGTAGCGGGCGGCCAGGCGGGGGACGTCGACCTCACCGATCAGAACGAGGCCGGAGCGCGGCCGGACCTCCACGCGCCGGTCGGCGACCAGCGACAGGGCGCGGTTGATGAAGTCGAGCGGCACCCACCAGCGTCCGTCCATCTGCCGGGGCGGAGAGCCGAGCGAGACGAGCCGTCCGCCGGCGGAGACCAGCCGCTCCCCGGCGGTCAGCAGGATCTCCCGCGGGCCGGCGCCGAGCGCCAGGGTGCCGGTGGCCGTATCGTCGCGCAGGCCGAGGTCGAACAGCGCTGCGAGGGCCCGGAGCGGCACCATACGCTGTCCCTCCACCTCGATCGACTCCAGGGGCTGCCGGGCCCCGGGGGAGACGAGGGTCAACTGCGGGGTGGCCGACTGTGCCCCGGCAGACGCCGCGACCGCGAGCAGGACGAGCAGGGAGACGAGGAACCGCGTGATGGGGAGCGGGCGATCGCGTACGCTCGACGGCAGGAGCACCTGCCGCGATCATAGCATCCGCCGTCCTGCAAGCCGGCCGGCGGGCCGGAAGCCTGCGTCATCGCGGCCCACGCCGCGCGGACGGGGGAGGAGCCGTGGCGCCGACGCACCATTCCGGCTCCCGGCGAGCCGACCGCGCCGGACGCGGGCGGGCTGACGGTCCCCGCGGCGGGGCGATGCCATGCCGCCGATGCCTGCGCGCGGATGATGCGCGGGCGACGGTGCGCGCGCGGGGCGATGGTACGCTGGGGCGTGGCACGGCGCGGCTTCCCGCAGATCGTCCCGCCGCCGGCCGACGTGGCTCTGCAGGTGCTGTGGGACTACCTGCTCGTCGCCCGGCCGCCCGCTCCCGCCGATGTCATCTTCGTCTTCGGCAGCCAGGACCTGGCGATGCCGGATCGGGCGGCGGAGCTCCACCGCGCCGGCCACGCGCCGACGGTCCTCGTGACGGGCGGCTTCGGCCGCATGACGCGCGGGGTCTTCGACCAGCCCGAGGCCCTCGTCTTCCGCGACCGGCTGCTCGCGGCGGGAGTGCCCGAGACGGCGATCGTGACGGAGACGGAGGCCGGCAACACCCTGGAAAACGTGCGCCTGGGGCTCGCGGCGCTCCGGCGGGCCAGCCGCCCCGCGCGGTCCGCGCTCCTGGTCGCCAAGGGGTTCGTGACACGGCGGGCGGTGGCGACCTTCGAGGCTCAGGCCCCGGACGTGCGCGTGCGCGGGTGTCCTCCGACCACGCGGCTCGCGGAGGCGATGGACCGCTCCCCGGACGCCTACGCCGCCCGGCTGGCCGCCGAGATCGACCGCCTCGACCGCTACAGCGCTCGCGGCGACATCGCCCGCCAGCGGGTTCCGGAGGCCGTGCGAGACGCTGCGTGGCGCGTTCGGGCTACGCGGCGCCGGGAGGGCCTCCCTCGTCGGGTCTGAGAGGCCTGCCCTGCGCTCGGTCCGGATGTAACCGGGGTTGGCCGAGTCGTTGCCCAGCTTGCTACGGAGCCTCTTCACGTGTGTCGTCGAGCGCCGGCGGCTCGCGCGAGCACGGTCGTGCACGATGCGCCGGCGCGTTCTACGATCCGTGCGGACGCATGCCTGCCTTGCCCCGGAGCCCCGCTGAATCCGATCCGCGTTCGTCCGCCTCCGAGGGGCAGCTTCTGGAGAGCGCGCGGAGGGGGAGTCAGTCGGCCCTCGCAGCACTGTTCACTCGCTACTCGCCCTGGCTCCGGAGATGGGCCCACGGGCGCCTGCCCCAGTGGGTGCGGGGCGCCCTCGACACCAGCGATCTGGTTCAGGACTCCCTCCACCGTACGCTCTCGCACCTCCCGCAGTTCGAGCCGGAGCACGCCGGTGCATTGCGGGCCTACCTGCGGCGGGCAGTCGACAACCGGATCCGTGACGAGTTGCGGCGCGCGGGGTACCGTCGGAGCGTCGTCGCGCCGGACGATCCGCTTCGGCTTTCCGAGGAGGCCGCACCGCAGTTCACGCAGCTCGTCGACGACGAGGCCTGGCGCCGTTACCTGGAGGGTCTGAAGCAACTGAACGCTCGTGACAGACGGCTCATCGTCGGCCGCGCGGAACTCGGGTACAACTATCGCCAACTCGCCTTCACGGAACGCTTGCCGACCCCCGAGGCGGCGCGCAAGGCGGTGCAGCGAGCGTTGGCACGGCTGCTCGTCGCGATGCCCCGTCCCTAGGCACGGCCAGCAGAATCGCCGACCTCCTACGCGCTCGCGTTGACCGGCGCACGCCGGTGGCCACGGCCCGATGCTGATCGGCCGGCCTTCGTCGCGCCCAGGGCCGGCCGGAGCGCGCAGGCCGATCCCCTGGTGGATCGTCGCGCCCAACCCGACGGGGCGTGTTGCGAGAATCCGTGTCCGGTTTCTCCCTCTCGTGCGTTGCACCTCACATGCAGCGCCAGTTCTGGCCTGCGCCGCACGGCCCCCGCATGGGGTGCAAGCTTGCGACAAGGGGCGGGCGACGACCGCTGGCACTCCGGCTTGATACCGTATGGGTAAGGAAGATCAGGACAAGGTAGTCGTCGACGCGATCGACGCGGTCACGTCGAGCCGGGACGTGCACTGGGACCGGTGCGCGAGCCTCGTCCCGCCCGCGCGCCGAGGAGAGATCGAGAACCTCCGCGCGCTCGCGCAGGCTTTCGCGGCCCGCCCCCCCTCGGGCCATGCGGCGGCCGGCATGGCGACCGGCTCCAACCCCTACGCCGGCCCCTTCGTACGCCGGCTCCTTGGTGTCATCGTCGCGATCGCCGCGGTCGAGGTGGCGGCGATGCTGTTGGTGCTGCCGTGGGTGTGGAGCGAATACTACCGTGTGCATGGCGATCTGGCCGTCTTTCTGACGACTCTGTTCGCCGGGCATGTGACGACCGCGTGTCTGCTTCTGCTGGCGGGACGACGTGAGCGGCGGACCCGGCTCCTTGGCTCGTACTTCTTGTTGAAGG
>JAPOWL010000651.1:3330-8228 GCA_026707615.1 Acidobacteriota bacterium
CACATGACCGCCGTGTCGCTGTGGGAGATTCCACCCGACGCAATCGAAGCCTTCCTGCTCGATCCGCCGGCGCCGGCCAGGCTGCTCGGCTACCTTTGCGTGCTTTCGTTCCTGTTTGCGCCTGCGTTCGTGTGGGCGTTCGCCGGCGAGGGCCCCCGGGTCCGCCGCCCGATCCGGCTCGACGGCGTCCTGCATCGCATGAGCCCGGCCAGCGTGGCGATCGGAGGCGCGACGTTCGTCGCGGGCATCGCATGGGGTGAGGTGGGGGACCCGATGTACGCGCCGGTCTTTGTGTTCGCTACCATGATCGTCGCGAACCTCTCCGCGCTCGCTGCGGTTGCCGTCGTCGGGCTGCGCGCGTTCTCGGCGTCGGCCGATGAGGCCAGGCGCGTCCTGCTGTTCTCCGGTGGGTTCCTGGTCTACCTGGTATCGACGGTGGCCTACGACGTGCCCCGAGCGGCCCCCGCGGGATACTGGCTGGCCAACTACGAGTGGTCCTCGTCCGTCTCGTGGATTGCATTGACGCGCTTTCCGGGGGTGTTGCTGCTCTGGTACTCCGTGCTGGCGGTGCGCGTGCCCGATCTGCGCGAGGTGGTCCGGGTGTTCTACAGGCGGTTGCTCTTGCGCCGCCGCCTGCTCGCTGCGGCGGCGGCGTCGCCGTCGGCGGCACTGGGCTGGCTGGTGGCGAGTCGTCCGGAAAGGACGGTGGGTGCCGTCGTCACGGACCCGCTGGTGCAGGTGCTTTTCGGGGTGGCCGCCGTCATGCTGCTGGTTGTCGCCGTGCGCGAGCGGCTGCTCAGACGGCTGGACGCCTGGGTTTACCCGGAAACGGCGGACCAGCGGGGAGCCCTCGCTGCCGCGACGGCGGCCCTGGCTCAAGCCTCACAGACCAGGACGATCGGACGCATTCTGACCCGCACCGCAAACCACGGCTGCGGCTCGCCGGCCACGCTGCTCGTTCCGACGGATACGGAGATGGCCATGGGGGACTTCGCCGCGCCGTACGCCGCGATGGCGTCGTTGTCGCGCGCGACCGCAATCGTCCACATGCTGGAGCGCGGCAGCGGATCGTTGCGGGTCCATCCGGACGACGCAACGTCCATGTTCGAGTTGCTGCCGCAGACCGACGCGGCATGGGTCGTTGAAGCGGAGGCCGATGCCGTGTTGGCGGTGGTCGGTCCCGGCGCGCAGGTCATCGGCGTGCTGGTGGTCGGCCGGCGCTTCGACGACCGGATCGTGCGACCGGTCGACATCCCGTTCCTCGAAGCGCTGGCCTCTGCCGCCGGGCTGGCGCTCGCGCGACTGCTCTCGCTGAGCGCGCCGGCCGCCGGCTCGCTGGATGGCGCGCCGGCACGCGCGTGCCCCGATTGTGGAAGCCTGGCGCCAGTCGACCAGCCACGCGCCTGCGCCTGCGCCTCGGACTACGTCGACACGCAGGTGCCGACGGTGCTGGCCGGCAAGTACCAACTGACGAGGCACTTGGGAACCGGGGGCACCGGTGAGGTGTATGTGGCCCGTGATGTCCGGCTTCAGCGGGACGTGGCGGTAAAGACGCTGGTCGGGGAGTCGGCACGGCGGCTGATGACACTGCAGCCCGAGGCGTGGGCCATGGCGACGCTGGCGCATCCCGCCGCGGCACAGATCTACGGTATCGAGTTCTGGCGCGGTCGTTCGTTCCTCGTCGTCGAGTTCCTGGCCGGCGGGACGCTGGCGGATCGGCTTCGGCAGGGGCCGGTCCCGGAGTCACGGGCGATCGAGGTCATTGCCACCCTGGCCGACGCGCTCGCAGCCCTGCACGACGCGGGCTACCTGCATGGGGACATCAAGCCGAGCAACATCGGGTTCACGTCGGAAGGCTCGCCGAAACTGCTCGACTTCGGCCTGTCTCGCGAAGCGGATGATGTCGTCCTGGCGGGCGGCACGCCGCTGTACTCCTCACCGGAAGTGCTCTCGGGTCGTCCGTCGGCGCAGGCCGACGACATCTGGTCGCTCTGCGTGGTCCTGTACGAGATGGTGGCGGGCCGACATCCCTTTGCCGACGCCCGGCACGACGAGGTGGCGGGCCGCATTCTCCGCCAACGCATCGACCACCATTCCCGACCGCAAGCAGGTGAGGAGCAACCGTCGCCCGCGCTTCGGTTCGCGGCCTCCGTGCTGACGGCCAGGCGTTCGTCGCGCCCGGCGACGGCGCGTGCCTTGACCGACGCGCTTCGCCGGATGGTCGGACCGGGAGAATAGCCCTCCCCTCCGCGTACCGCGTCCGGTTTCGGCTCCTCGTGCGTTATCCCCCAACAAAACGCGAGGAACGGAAGCGAGGAACGTCATGGACTTCGACAGTCTGGTCTACGACCACCCGGAGCTGGACAAGTTCAGGGTGCATCGTCTCGGCGTGGTGTCGCCCGAGATCTACGAGTTGGAACGGCGCCGTGTTTTCGACCGGTGCTGGCTCTACCTGGGGCACGAGTCGGAGGTGCCGGAACCCGGCGACTACGCCCGGCGAGTGGTGGCCGAGCGCCCGCTCTTCTTCGCTCGCAACCGGGATGGCGAACTGAACGTGTTCCACAATACGTGCCCCCATCGGGGCGCCCTGGTTTGCCGAACCGACCGCGGCAACGCCCAGGTGTTTCAGTGTTTCTACCACTCATGGAGCTTCGACACGTCGGGGGCGCTGATCGGCGTGCCGGACATCGACGGGTACGGTCCCGGTTTCGAGCTCGCCGAAATGGGGCTGCGTTCGCCGCGGTTCGACAGCTACCGGGGCTTCGTATTCGTCTGCTTCGAGCGCGAAACCGAACCTCTCCGTGATTATCTGGCCGGGGCCCTCGATTACCTCGACCTGGTGGTCGATCAGGACGCTGGCGGGATGCGGGTCATTCCCGGCTCCAATCGCTACAGCATCAAGGCCAACTGGAAGCTGCTCGCCGAGAACAGCGTCGACGGCTATCACCTGCCGGCCCTGCACCGATCCTTCCTCAACTACGTGGCGGGCACCGCCAAGGCCGCTGGGCGCACCGCGAAGGGTGACGGCAACCGACGAGGGCTTGGCCGTTCCCTCGGAAACGGACACGGGGTGATGGAGAATGACGCCTTGTACGGGCGGCCCATCGCCCTGTGGCATCCCAGTTTCGGCGAGGAGGCCCGCGCCGAGATCCAGAGCGTCAAGGACGAGCTCATCGCCCGCCACGGCCGCAACAAGGCCCTGCGAATGTGCGAGAAGTCCCGCAACCTGCTGGTCTTCCCCAATCTGATCATCAACGACATAATGGCCGTCACCATCCGGGTGTTCCAGCCCACCGGCCCCGCCAGCATGGACGTGACGGCGTGGGAGCTTGCGCCCGCCGGGGAAGCCGGGACCAGGCTGCGCCGCCGACTCGATTCGTTCCTGACCTTCCTTGGACCGGGCGGGTTCGCCACGCCGGACGACGTCGAGGTCCTGGAATCCTGCCAGCAGGGATTCCGCTCCGGCGGCGTCGAGTGGTCGGATGTCTCCCGGGGGTTGCACCGTGAGCCGCGGGGCAACGACGAGTTGCAGATGCGATGCTTCTGGCGGCGCTGGCAATCCCTGATCGCCGATACGCCGCACGTCGAGCGTTACGAACGGGGGCTGCCCCCCGGCGCGGTCCCGGAAGCGATCCCTTCCCGGCCAATGACGGAGCCGGCCGAATAGAACCGCCGGCGAGAGGAGCCTGCCGAGCATGGCGACCCCACCCGTTCAGGGCCGGCCGTTCGCGTCCGGGCTTCCGGCCACCGCCGATTCTCTGGTGCTGCAGCACGAAGTCGAGCAGTTGCTGTATCTGGAGGCCCGGCTCCTGGACGACTGGAACCTGAACGCCTGGCTGAGACTGTACACGCCGGACGCGCGCTACGTCGTGCCGACGACCGACCTGCCCGAGGGCGACCCGCGGTGCGACCTGGTGTTCATCGACGACAACCATGACCGGATGGAGGCGCGGGTCGCCCGGCTGCAGAGCCGCCACGCCTATCGCGAGTACCCCTGGTCGCGGACCCGCCATTTCATCGCCAACGTTATGGTGACCGCGGTGGCAGGCGACGAAATCGACGCCACCGCCGCCGTGGCCGTCTGGCGATTCCGGGCGGGCGAGTCCGCTTCTTACGTGGGCCGTTACGACGTGCGCCTGCGCCGGGTGGACGGGCGCCTGCGCCTGTGCGACAAGCGCGCCATCCTGGACCATGAGGCCCTGTCCGACCACGGCGCGTTGAGCATCATTCTCTGATGGTGCATCCAGTTACGCATCGAAGTCGCCGCTGGCGCGCAGCGCCCCGAGCTTGAACACCCCCGACCGGGTACGTGGCTCGCGGTCTCCGGCTTCAGCGGGACGTGGCGGTCAAGGCGCCTCGTGAGCGCTCCGGAGGAGACGAGATCGGCCCCTGCGTGCCTCAGTACCGGAAGGATGATCGACCGATCACCGCCGTGGGCCGGGTCGAATGGTGACCGCACCCGTCCCGTGGCCGGCGCGGTGTCGTGAAGGGAAGAACGGATGGCAGACCAGGACGCGTACCAGCGCATCTTGGCGTCCGTGTACGACGCCATGCTCGACGATGCTCGGTGGCCGGCCACTTCGGCGCTGATTGACGAGGCCTGCGGCCTCACCGGCAACGCCCTCGTGGTTGCCGAAGACCAGACGAGCGGCATCCGGGTCCGCTTCTTCGGGCTCTACCAGCGCGGGCGGCGCCGCGAAGACCTGGAGCGTTGGTACCTCGAGGACTACCATTCCACTGACGAACGCATTCCACGCATGCGGCAGCGGCCCTACGGCCGCCTCCTGTACGTCAAGAGAGACCAGTACACGGCCGACGAATTGAAGCACTCGCGTGCGTACAACGAGTGCTTGATTCCTGCGCTGTACGGAGACAGCCTGGCCGTTACTCTGGAGGGG
>JAPOWL010000160.1 GCA_026707615.1 Acidobacteriota bacterium
GAAGTCCCACACGATGAGGAAGTAGCCGGCGTACCCCATGCGCTGAATCATCCGGATTTCGTAGTCGAGCCGCTCCTCGTACCGCTTCAGGGGGTGCTTCAGGTCCCCCCGCCCCGCGAGCTCGGCCAGCCGGGCGCGGCGCTCGCCGAAGCCCTCGCGGGCGACGTGGGCGAAGTACTCGTCCGGTGACCCGAACGGCTCGGGAACGTCGAAGTTCGGCAGGTGGTGGGTGGTTTCCGAGAGATCGACGTCGCAGCGCTCGGCGATCGCCAGCGTGTTGTGCAGAGCGTTGGGGAAATCGGGGAACGCCGCGGCCATCTCGTCGGGAGTCTTCAGGTAGAACTGGTCCCCGTGGTAGCGAAGGCGCTTCGCGTCGGTGACGTTCTTCCCCGTGCCGATGCAGAGGAGAATGTCGTGCGGGTGATGGTCCGCCTGCCGCAGGTAGTGCACGTCGTTCGTGCAGACGAGCGGCAGTCCGAGGTCGGTCGCGATGGGCGGCAGCCCGCGGTTGACCACGTGCTGGTCGTCGATGCCGTGGTCCTGCATCTCGAGGAAGAAGTTCTCCGCTCCGAGGATGTCCCGGAACGAGGCTGCGGTCTCCCGGGCTCGGTCCTCCTTCCCGCGGCAGAGGTTCGTCGCGATCTCTCCCTTCAGGCAACCGCTGAGCCCGATGAGGCCCTCGGCGTGCCCGGAGAGGAGGTCCTTGTCGATGCGCGGCTTGGAGTAGAACCCCTCGGTGTACCCGGCGGAGACCAGCTTGATCAGGTTGTGGTAGCCCGCCCGATTGGCCGCGAGCAGAACGAGGTGGTTGGCCGTCTCTCCGGGAACGCCGCTCCGGCTCAGGCGGCTCCCGTTCGCGACGTAGACCTCGCAGCCGATGATCGGCTTGACGCCGCGGGCCCGTGCCTCGTCGTGGAAGGTGATCGCCGAGAAGAGGTTGCCGTGCTCGGTGATCGCCACCGCGGGCATCCCGAGCGCCTTCACCTGGTCCAGCATCTCGCCGATGCGGCAGGCGCCGTCCAGGAGCGAGAACTCCGTGTGCAGGTGGAGGTGCACGAATTCGGTTGCGTTGCCCATCGGTTGCCGCTCCCGCGCTACTCCCATTCGATCGTGGCCGGCGGCTTGGAGCTGATGTCGTAGACGACGCGGTTCACGCCGCTGACCTCGTTGACGATCCGCGAGGACATCGCGGCGAGGACGTCGTGCGGGAGCCGCGACCAGTCGGCGGTCATGCCGTCCCGGCTGTCGACCGCCCGGATGGCCACCGTCGCCTCGTAGGTCCGCTCGTCGCCCATGACGCCGACGCTCCGCACCGGCAGGAGGACGGCGAACGACTGCCAGGTCCGGCGGTACAGACCGCCCCTGCGGATCTCGTCCGCCACGATTGCATCGGCGCGGCGCAGGAGATCGAGCCGCTCGCGCGTCACCTCGCCGAGGATCCGCACCGCAAGCCCGGGCCCGGGGAACGGCTGCCGCCACACGAACGTGTCCTCCAGCCCCAGCTCCCGCCCGAGCTCCCGCACCTCGTCCTTGAAGAGCTCCCTGAGCGGCTCCACGAGGCGGAAGCGCAGGCGCTCGGGAAGTCCGCCGACGTTGTGGTGGCTCTTGATCGCGGCGGACGGACCGACGACCGACACGCTCTCGATCACGTCCGGGTAGAGCGTGCCCTGGGCCAGGAAGTCGAACCGGCCCAGACGGCCCGCCACCGTCTCGAACACGTCGATGAACGTTGCGCCGATGATCTTCCGCTTGCGCTCCGGATCGACCACCCGGGCGAGAGCGTCGAGGAACACGTCCGAGGCGTCCTCGGAGACCAGGGGCAGGCTCAGACGTTCGGCGAAGCGGGATCGCACCTGCTCTCCTTCGTCCAGCCGCAGGAGGCCGTTGTCGACGAAGATGCAGGTCAGGCGGTCGCCGATCGCCCGGTGGACGAGCAGCGCCGCCACCGTGGAGTCCACCCCCCCGCTCACCCCGCAGACCACTCGCCCTTGCGGACCGACCTGCTCGCGGATCCGCGCCGTCGCGTCGTCCACGAACGACGCCATCGTCCAGTCTCCCGCGCACCCGCAGATGTCGTGCGCGAAGTTCCGCAGGAGCGCGGTGCCGTGCGTCGTGTGGACGACCTCGGGATGGAAGAGGACCCCGTGGAGGGAACGTCCGGAATCGGCCATGACCGCGACCGGCGCGTTCGGGCTCGTGCCGTTCACGACGAATCCCGGAGGCGGCGCCGTCACCAGGTCGCCGTGGCTCGCCCAGACCTGCAGCGTGTCCGGCAGGCCGCGCAGCAGGCGGCTCTCACCGCGGGTCGTCACCGTCGCCTGGCCGTACTCCCGTTCCGGCGCGGCGGACACGATGCCGCCGAGCGCCGCCGCCATGGACTGCATGCCGTAGCAGATGCCGAGCATCGGCACGCCGCACGCGAACAGCGCCGGGTCGCAGCGCGGCGCGCCGGGCTCGGACAGGCTCGCGGGGCCGCCCGAGAGGATGATCCCGGCCGCTCCTCGCGCCGCGATGGCCTCGGCGGTCGTGTGGAACGGGAGGATCTCGGAGTAGACGGAGAGCTCGCGCAGGCGCCGGGCGATCAGCTGCGTATACTGCGACCCGAAGTCGAGGACCAGGATCGTTTGATGGGCCACGTATCCAGAATGCGCCGGTGGCCGGCGGGGATCGGATCGCGCGGGGTGCCGCCCGACGAACGCTATTATAGCGAGGTGCGGGTGCGGTCGATCCGGGCGCGCCGCGGCGTGGTCCTGCTCGCGGCGCTTGCGGTCGCCGGCGTCGTGGCGAGCGCCCAGGAGCCCCCTGCCCCTTCGCCGATCCTGCCGCTCGAGCCGGCCTGGTCGACGGACCTCGGGGGCAGCCCGTCCTACCCGCCCGCCTACGGACCGGACGCGGCCTACGTGGTGCTGCGCGACGGCACGGTCGCGTCCGTCGCCCTCGACGACGGCCGCATTCTGTGGTGCGTGGGCCAGCCGGCCGACTGGGCCCCGGCCGCCGCCGACGGCCTGGTCGTGGTCGCCTACGACCGGCGCCTCTTCGCCCTGGCGGCCAGCGACGGGGCGATCGCGTGGACCTTCGCCGCCGACGCGCCCGTGAGCGCCCCGCCGGTCTGGCGCAGCGGCTGGCTCGTGGCCGGCCTCGAGAGCGGCGACGTCGTTGCCCTGCGCGCCGCGGACGGTCTGGAGCTCTGGCGCCGCCGCTTCGGCGCCGTGCTGCGTACCCGTCCGTCGATCGCGGGCCAACGGCTATACCTGCCGCTGGAGGATGGCCGGATCACCGTGCTGCAGCTCGCCAGCGGCGACCCCGTATGGACCCGGAGCATAGGCGGCCGCCCCCGCGAGGTGCTGGCGCTCGACGCCCTGTTCGTCGGCTCCACCGACAACTTCTTCTATCGCCTGGCGCTGGACGACGGGGCCGTCGAATGGCGCTGGCGCACGGGAGGCGACATCGTGGGCGCGCCGCGCATCGATGCCGAGCGCGTCTTCTTCGTCGCCGCCGATAACGTCGTCCGGGCCCTCGACCGCCGCAGCGGCGTGCAGCGGTGGCGCGAGCCGCTGCCGTTGCGCCCCACCGAGGGGCCGGCGCTCGTCGGGCGGGCGCTGGCCGTGGCGGGCGTCTCTCCCGAGGTGCGGTTCTTCGACCCCCGCAGCGGTGCGAGCGCCGGGATCTACCGCGCCCCTGGGGAGCTGGCCGCGCGCCCGTTCCTGGTCCCCGGCCTGCCGGCGAGCGGGACGCGTCTCGTGGTGCTGACCGCCGACGGCCGAATCGCCGGACTCGCGGCCGGCTACGGCCCTCCCCGCGCCAGCCTTGCCTTCCCGCCGCCCCCCTTCCTTCCGGAGCCGGCGCGGCGGGCGCTGGCGGACGTGCTGCCGGTGGACGAGGCGCCGCTCCCGCCGCCGCCGCCACCGGTCGTGCCCGAAGCTCCCGAGCCGGCGTCCTCCGTCGATCCCCCGGATGCCGGATCCCCGCCGGAGGAGCCCGAGGCACCCGCTGCCTCCGGGGGGCGCGGCCCGTCGCGCGCGGAGCCGGCAACGCACGCGGGTTGAGATGGTCGTCACCGGAAGCCGGTGGCGTCGCATCGTCGGGCTCGCGGGGGCGGCCGCGCTCGCCGTCGCCGCGGGCGGGTGGCTGATCGACCGGGCGCGTTTCGGCCCGCCGCCGGAAGCCGGCGAGCGTATCGAGCGTCAGGTGCAGGAACGGTTCGCGGCAATCGCGGCGACCCTGCGCCGGATGGCGGTCGATCTCGCGGCCGCGCCCGGCGTCGAGCCCGCGCTGGCCGGTGACCGGGCTGCCCTGAGCGGCCTGTTCGAGCGGGCTCGCACGGCGGCGGCGGCGCCGACCACGGCCCTGACGGTCTACGACGCGGACGGTGCGGCGCTGGCGTGGGCCGGGCGACCGTCCGAGATACCCCGCGCCCGGCTCCTGGAGGGCCGGGCCTTCTTCACGGCCGCCGGCCCCCTGGGCCTGCGACTGATCTACGTCGAGCCCATCGCGGCCCTTGCGGATCGGCTGGAGGAGACCGGCGGCTGGCCGCGGGGCGCCGTGGCCGCGGAATGGGTGCTCTCCTCCCCCGCCGGACTCGATGCCGGCACCGACAGCTTCCGCCTCGACGGATGGACTCCCACCGTCCGTCTCCGTTCCGCCGGCGGTGGCGGGGCGCAGCCTCCCGCGCCCGATGCCTTCCGCGTCCACTCCCCGGAGGGCGGAGTCCTGCTCCTGGCCGAGGTCACGGATGCCGACGTGGCCGCGGCCCGGGCGGGCTGGCGTCGCACCGTGCGGAGTCTGGCCCTCGGGCTCGCGGGAGCGATCCTCCTGCTGGCCGCGATCCCCGAGCTCGCGCGCTCGCCCGGACGGGCACCGGGTGGCGTCGTGGCGCGCGGAGTCGGCGCGGCGGGGCTGACCCTGGCCATAGGCGCCGCGGCGTCCTGGACGGCCGCGACCCCGGGTGCCGACCGTTGGCGCCTCTTCTCACCCGACGTCTACGTGTCGGCGGCCGCCGGCAACCTGTTGCGGTCGCCCGCCGACCTCCTGCTGTGCACCCTGGTGCTGACCGTTCTGTCGGCCGCCGCGATGCGCCTGGTCGGGATATCCCGGGTCGCGTGGCGGCGTCGGCGTGCGTCCGCGCCGGTCGCGCTCCTGGCCCGGCTGGGCGGCGGCGCCGTCGCGGCGGCGCTGGTGGCCGCCTACCAGCTCGTGCTGCACGACACCGTACGCGGGACCGTCGTCGACGTGCTGCGTCCCTCTCTGCAGCCGCTCGATTCCGGGCGGTTCGGCATGCTGCTGGGCATGGTGCTCGGCGCGGTGGCGACCGTCTGGCTGGCGGTGGCGGTCCTGCTCCTGGTGGAGGCGCGCTGGGGGCGCCGCCTGCCGTCGCGCGTGCTGCGCGTGCTCGGCTGCGTGGTGCCCGGCGCCGCGCTGCTGGCCGCGACGGACCTGCCGGCCGGCCCGTTCGCGACGCTCCTGGCCGGCTGCGCGGGCGCCGCGCTGCTCGCCGCCCCGATGCGGCCGTCGCTCCGGCACGCGTCGCAGACCGGGCGGATGCTGCTCCTGCTGGCCGCGTATCTCGGGCCCGCGCTCCTGGCCT
Source organism: Acidobacteriota bacterium (assembly GCA_026707615.1). Lineage (GTDB taxonomy): Bacteria > Acidobacteriota > Vicinamibacteria > Vicinamibacterales > UBA8438 > JAGWAJ01. The sequence continues at coordinate 5,585 of JAPOWL010000160.1, forward strand.
ACCCTTCCGTCCTGCACTACGGTACCGCCGCCAAGCGCGAGTTGATCGAGGGCGAGTACGCGCTGCAGGCGGCCGGCCAGCCGCAGGCCCTCCGCGCCTCCCTGGCCCTGGCCCTCGAGCAGATCGACGGGGTGGCCGGGGCCGAGCTCCGAGGGCCGGGCGGGGATGCGAGCGCCGCGGGCGGATCGCGGCGAGAGCGGGCGGCCCGCCGGCCCGACCCGGACCGTGCGTTTCGCCTGTGGCGGCGGACGGAGCTTGCGCGCCGCCGCCTGACGTCCGCGGTCGAGCTGTACGGCGCGGACGGTTCCCTGCTCAGCCGCTTCGCCCTGAACATTCCCGACTATGCCGCACCGGACCGCGGTTTCCTCGGCACGACCTGCTCCTGGGACGTGTTCGGAGAGGTGCTGCCGTTCGGCTCGCGCGAACGGAAGCACCTGCATGCGGAACGCGCCATCTGCGCGCCCGCCGGGGACGGCGGCGCCGGTGCGCGGCCGGACGTCCGAGGATCCATCGTCGTCCACGTCGCGCTGGACTACGAGCCGCGGCCGTTCGGCGCGTCGCGAGGCACGTACGCGGCCCTGCTCGGTGCCGACCGCGCCGCGGCGAGGCGAGGGCAGGGCCAGGACGTCGAGCTCGCGACGTACGGTTGGGACCTGAGCCTGCTCTACGCGTCGGGAGCGGCGGTCTGGACGCTCGACGATGCCCTGTTCGCCCGGATCTACGCCTCCCGGGATCCCTTCTGGACGCGCCGGACCTCGGCCGGGCGCGACTACCACGTCTACGTCGTCAACAACCGCGTCGGTATCTTCGCGCTCGGGTATCCCGTGTCGACGCCGGGTGACCACGTCGTGCGGCTCGCCGAGATCGCAGCCCTGGGCGGTCTCGGGTTTCTGGGCTGGATGGGGGTGCTGCTGTGCGCCGGCCCGCTTGCACGGGCCGGCCACGGTTTCGGGCGCGATCTGCTGCGCGAGGTCAGGACCAGCTTCTACCGCCGGCTGTTTCTCGCCTTCGTTGCGGTAGCCGTCATTCCCGTGCTCGCCCTCGCGTTCGTGATTCGCAACTACGTCACGGGTCAGTTGCGCCGCGACGTGGAGGCGGGCGCGGCTCGCACGGCCGCGGTGGCGCAACGGGTGGTCGAGGAGCTGCAGCAGCCGGCCGACCGGCCGCTCGCCGTGATCGACGACGACGCGCTCGTTTTCGTGAGCCAGGTGATCGACCAGGACATCAGCATCTTCGAGGGCCCGCGCCTGGCCGCGACGAGCGAGCGAGACCTCTTCGCATCGGGTCTGCTCCCGACTCGCACGCCCGACGCCGTCTACGAGGCCATCGTGCTCGGCCAGGCGCCGGCGTTCGTCGCCGAGGACGCGGTCGGCTCACCATCCCACCTGCTGGCCGCCACGCCGATCCGCTCCGCCGGCTCGAATGCGATTCTCACCGTACCGCTGGCGTCTCGCGAGCAGGAGATAGAGCGCCAGATCGCCGAGCTCGACCGGGGCATCGTGCTGGGCGTGACGCTGCTGATCCTGCTCGGCGCGGGGAGCGGTTTCTACCTTGCGGAGCGGATCGCGGACCCTGTCAAGCGCTTGACGCGGGCGACGCAGCGCATCGCCCGCGGCGACTTCGATGCGCAGGTCGTGGCCCGGGCGGCGGACGAGTTCGGGAGGCTCGTGGCCGCGTTCAACGGCATGGCCGAAGACCTCAAGCAGCAGCGGGAGCGCCTCGAGCGGACGCATCGCCTGGAGGCCTGGGCCGAGATGGCGCGGCAGGTAGCCCACGAGATCAAGAATCCGCTGACCCCGGTGCAGCTCTCCGCCGAGCACTTGCTGCGCGTGCACGCGGACCGCGGCGAGCCGCTGAGCCCGGTGCTGGAGAGCTGCGTTTCATCGATCCTGCAACAGGTGCACCTGCTGCGCCGGATCGCTTCCGAGTTCTCGAGCTTCGCCGGCTCGCCGCGGGTCACTCCCGAGCCGACCTCGCTCGACCGTCTCGTCGCGGGCGTCCTCGATCCCTATCGAATCGGTCTCGACGATCGGATCCGTCTGGCGGTCGACGTGCCGGCCACGCTCCCGGCTCTCTCCGTCGATCCGACGCTGGTCACCCGCGCCATCACCAACGTCGTGGAGAACGCGCTCCATGCGATGCCGGGCGGGGGCGTCCTCGCGCTGGAGGCCTCCGCCGACGATGCATGGGTGGAGCTGGCGATTCGGGACACCGGCGTGGGTCTCGACGGGAAGGCGCTGGCCAGGATCTTCGAGCCGTACTTCTCGACGCGGGCCTCGGGCACAGGGCTCGGAATGGCGATTGCCAAGCGCAACGTGGAGCTCAACGGCGGCTCGGTCCACGTCGCGAGCCGCCGGGGCGAGGGTACGACGGTAACGCTGCGCCTGCCTCTGCCCCCGCCCGGCTCCCCGTAGAGCAACGCTCTCACCGGACCCGCAGGAGTTCGCGCCAGCGTAACTGCCGGCGGACCCGTTCAGGGTCCGCCCTCGGATGCCGCCGAGGGCTCGGCACCGGAACTGCCACGCCGTCGGGTGCGTCCGATCCGTCCCGCCAGCAGGCCGATGAGGCCGGACAGCATGTACGTGTAGGCCGCGGCAACGAGGACGATGCCGGGCTGCACGACGACGGCGGCGCTGACCGCGGC
>JAPOWL010000201.1 GCA_026707615.1 Acidobacteriota bacterium
CGCGGCGGAGTCGGCGGCCTGGACCATGCTGGTGACCCAGGTGATGAACCTGGACGAGGTGCTCAACAAGGAGCCGGACGCCGGGAGTCTGCGCCCCGGAAGCGCGTGGGCGCGGACGACGCTGGCATATAGAGGTAGAGCAGGTTCTACGCACGCGTATCCGACAACGAGAGGTTTCACGATGCATCCAGTCAAAGAGGCGATCCTGGCGGAGACCCGGCGGCAGTTCTTCGGGAAGGTCGCCATGGGGGTCGGCGGGCTCGCCCTGTCCAGCCTGATGGCCGAGGACGCGTTCGGGCTGGCGCAGGACGAGCCGTCATTCGGCGGCCTGCCGTCGTTGCCCCACTTCGCTCCGAAGGCGAAACGCTGCATCTACCTGCACATGATGGGCGCGCCGCCGCAGATGGACCTGCTCGACTACAAGCCGCAGATGCGCGACTGGTACGACCGGGACCTGCCCGAGTCCATCCGCGGCGGGCAGCGGCTGACGACGATGACGTCGGGGCAGGCGCGCTTTCCGATCGCCCCGTCGGTCTTCGAGTTCCAGCAGCACGGCCAGAGCGGGGCGTGGATCTCGGAGATCCTGCCGTACACGGCGCGCATGGTGGACGACATCGCCATCATCCGCTCCATGCACACCGACGCCATCAACCACGAGCCGGGCATCACGTTCATCCAGACCGGCCAGCAGATCCCGGGCCGGCCGTGCATCGGGGCGTGGTTCGCCTACGGGCTCGGCAGCATGAACGAGGACCTGCCGACGTTCGTGGTGATGAACGCCGAGAAGAGCCACCCGAGGTCTGGAGTGCAGGCAATCTCGGCCAAGCTGTGGAGCGCCGGCTTCCTCTCGCCGGAGTACGCGGGCGTCGGACTCCGCGGGGGGGCGGACCCGGTCCTGTACCTGCGGGATCCGGACGGCGTCTCGCGCGGCGTGCGGCGGCAGATGCTCGACGGCCTCGGCGAGCTGAACCGGATGCAGCACGAGCAGCTCGGCAGCCCCGAGACCCTGGCCCGCATCCAGCAGTACGAGATGGCCTACCGGATGCAGATGTCGGTGCCGGAGATGGCCGATCTCGCGAGCGAGCCGGAGAGCACCTTCGAGCGCTGGGGCGAGGAGGCGAAGCAGCCCGGCAAGTTCCAGAACGCGGCGCTGATGGCCCGGCGGCTGGTCGAGCGCGGCGTCCGCTTCGTGCAGATCTACCACCGGGGCTGGGACGTGCACGCGTTCGCCCCGGAGGTGCTCCCGGCCCAGGCGCGCGACGTCGACCGGGCGGCGTGGGCGCTCATCCAGGATCTGAAGGAGCGCGGGCTGTTCGACGAGACGCTCGTCATCTGGGGCGGCGAGTTCGGCCGCACGATCTACTCGCAGGGCCGGCTTACGCCGACGGACTACGGCCGCGATCACCACCCCCGCTGCTTCACCCTGTGGATGGCGGGCGGCGGCGTCAAGGGCGGCGTGGTCCACGGCGAGACGGACGAGTTCTCGTACAACATCGTCAAGGATCCGGTGCACATCCGGGACTTCCAGGCAACGATCCTGCACCTGTTCGGCATCGACCACGAGCGGTTCACCTACCGGCACCGGGGGCTCGACGCCCGGCTGACCGGCGTGGAGCCGGCCCGCGTGGTGCGAGAGGTCGTGGCCTGAGGGCGGCGGCGCGCGTCGAGTAACATCGTCGGGTCATGATGTGCCCGCACTCGAGCGGGTGACGACGGTACGCGAGTCAGCCCCATCCGGGCAGCCGGTTGGAGGGAGGTCGAGATGCAGCATCGGGGAGTTGTCGCGTTGATGGCGGTGGTCGCGGTCGCCGCGCTGTCGCCGGCGCCGGCCGCCGCGCAGGAAGCCGGGGCGGGCGAGCCGCCGCGGACGTCGTGGGGAGCGCCGGACCTCGGGGGGGTGTGGGACTTCCGAACCATCACGCCGCTCGAGCGGCCCGAGGAGCTGAGCGATCAGGACGTGCTGACCGACGAGCAGGCGGCGGAGCGCGAGGCCCGCGCCATCGAGCAGAACGTCGACCGGCCTCCGCCCCCGGGAAGCACCGGCGGCTACAACCGGTTCTGGGTGGACACGCCGAGCTTCGTCGACAACACGCGCACGTCGCTCATCGTCGATCCGCCGGACGGGCGGCTGCCGGCGCTGCAGCCGGGCGTGTCGCACCAGATCGGCTCCCTGGGCGAGGACCTGCAGGCCGAGCGGCCGATCCGCTACCGCGTCGGCGGGGCGGGGGTGGACGGCCCCGAGGATCGCGGCATCGCCGAGCGCTGCATCCTCGGCTTCGCCAACGGGCCGCCGCTGCTGCCGGGGGGCTACAACCAGAACGTGCAGGTGTTCCAGACCCCCGACCACGTGGTGATCCTCAACGAGATGGTCCACGACTCGCGCATCATCCCGCTCGACGGGCGCCCGCACCTGCCGGGCGACCTCCGGCAGTGGAACGGCGACGCCCGGGGCTACTGGGAGGGCGACACGCTGGTCATCGAGAGCACGAACTTCAGCGACCTCGTCCCGAGCTACAACCCGACCGTCGCGTCGGCGATGGGGACGGGCGAGAACCTGCGGCTCGTCGAGCGGCTGACGCGCGTCAGCGCCGACACGCTGCTCTACGAGTACACCGTGGACGACCCGGTGACGTTCACCCGGCCCTTCACGGTCGCGCTCCCGATGCGCTTCTCCGAGGTGCCGATGTTCGAGTACGCCTGCCACGAGGGGAACTACGGGCTGCTGAACATCCTGCGCGGCGCGCGGGAGGACGACCGGGCGGCCGCGATGGCCGAGGCGCAGGACCCGCGGTAGGGAACGCGCAGCGGGCACGCGCATCAGGGAACGACCCCGCGGCGGCGCTCTCTGGAGGGCGCCGCCGCGGGGTCGACGAGCCATCGAGAGAAGAGGCAGGAGAGCGGCGCGCACGCGCGTCGGGGAGATTCCCATGGACGGACGGAGCAGAGTGGGCAGCGGACGCGTGGCGGCCGCCGCGGCGATCGCAGTCGCGATGGCGATCGGCGCCGGCGCGATCGGCGGCGTGGGCAGGGCGCAGGGCGGCGGGGTCGAGATCGACGCGGACGACATCGGCGGCGTCGTCACCAGCGCCAGCGGTCCCGAGGCCGGCGTCTGGGTCATCGCGGAGACGACGGACCTGCCGACGCGCTTAATCCGCATCGTGGCCACCGACGACGAAGGCCGCTACGTCGTCCCCGACCTGCCCGACGCAACCTACGAGGTCTTCGTGCGCGGGTACGGCCTGGTCGACTCGGCGCGCGTCGAGGCGACGCCGGGCCAGGCGCTCGATCTCGAGGCCGTCGTGGCCCCCGACGCACTGGCCGCGGCGGAGGTCTATCCGGCCGCCTGGTGGCTCTCCATGATGGAGCTGCCGGAAGGGGAGCTCTCGCAGCAGGAGCTCGGGAGCGCCGTTACCGGGTGCCTCAACTGCCACCAGATCGGCAACGAGGCGACCCGTGCGATCCCGGCGTCCATCCTCGATGCCGTCGACTCGCACGTCGAGGCGTGGGACCAGCGCGTCGCGATGGGGCCGATGGGCTCGGCGATGAACGGTATGTTCCGCCGCCTCGGGGAGCAACGGACGATGTTCGCTGCCTGGAGTGATCGCATCGCGGCCGGCGAGGCCCCGACCCAGACGCCGCCGCGGCCGCGGGGGGCGGAGCGCAGCGTCGTCGTGACGCTGTGGGACTGGGGCACGGAGTACGACGGGCGGACCGACAGCACGCCGTCCGACGTGCGCGACGGCACGGTCAACGCCAACGGCCTCGTCTACGGGGTCGTGCAGCCGAGCGACATCCTGGCCGTCATCGATCCCGTCGAGCACCGGGCCAGCACCATTCCGATCCCCTCGGACGGGCCGCGCATCCAGACCGACACGCCCACCTCGCCCTACTACGGCGACGACCCGATCTGGGCGCGCTCGTCCGACCCGCGGAGCGTGGCCATGGACGGGGAGGGGCGCGTGTGGCTCACCGGCCGCATCCGGGGTCCGGACGAGCAGCCGTCGTTCTGCACGGACGCGGCGAACGCCTTCGCGGCCTACTTCCCGCTCGAGGTCGGCACCCGGCAGGTGTTCGTCTACGACCCGGAGACGGAGGAATTCAGCGAGATCGACACCTGCTACTCGTCCGATCACAACCAGCTCGGCCACGACGAGCGCTTCTACTACGGGTTCCGCGACGGCGTCGGCTGGGTCGACACCGAGCTCTGGGACGAGACCGGCGACGCCGAGGCTTCCCAGGGCTGGTGCCCCACCGTCATCGACACGAACGGCGACGGCGTCATCACACCCGGCTGGACCGAGCCCGACGAGCCGGTGGACCCGACGCGCGACCACCGCGTGGCCTACGGGTGCTACTCGCCGGCCGTGAACGCCGCCGACGGCAGCGTCTGGTGCTCCGACAACGGGCGGGACGACAACACGCTGGTGCGGCTGGAGCTGGGCGACAACCCGCCGCAGTCGTGCATCGCCGAGGTCTACATGCCGCCGCCGACGATCGTCGACCCGCCGCCCTACGGCAGCGGGGGCCTGCACCTGACGCGGGACGGCATCGCCTGGCAGGACTGGCGGGGGAGCGGCCACTTCGCGTCGTTCGACCGCAGCGTCTGCGAGGTGACGAACGGGCCGACGGCGACGGGGCAGAGCTGCCCCGAGGGCTGGACCTTCCATCGCATGGACAAGCCCACCTTCTCGAACGCCGAGATGCCGATCAACTCGGACGAGAGCTACCTGACGCAGATCGATCACCACGACGTCCTCGGCTTCGGCGCGGAGACGCCCGTCTACGGGGTGGTCAACACCGACTCGCTGGAGGTGTTCGTGCCTTCGACCGGCGAGTTTGTGACGCTGCGCATCCCGTATCCGATGGGCTTCTTCTCGCGCTCGTCGGTGGGGCGGATCGACGATCCGACGACCGGCTGGAAGGGCAAGGGGCTCTGGTCGAGCTACTCGAACTACGCGGCGTGGCACCTCGAGGGCGGCCCCGGCACGTTGCAGAAGGCGGTCAAGTTCCAGGTGCGGCCGCACCCGCTCGCGAAGTGACGGCGGCGGGGGGACAGGCCGGCAAGTGCGGGGGCGGCGACCGCCCGCCCGGCCGACGTTCCGGCGCGGCCGGTCGCCCCGGCCGTTGGCCCGGTTCGCGGCGGGTGCCCGGGGCGCGCCCGCGTGACGTGCGGGCGCCAGGGCGGTTGCCGCGGCCAAGCGGACACTGACACCAAGCAGGGAGCGAGCGATGCGCCATCTCCACATCTTCGTGCTGACGAACGTCGTCGCGATCGCATCGCTCGCGCCGCTGGCGTCCATCGGGGCAGCCCAGCCGGCAGGATCGCAGGCGTCGGCGCCGGAAGCGCCGGTGGCGCAGGCGAGCGGGGCCGGAGCGTCCGCGGATGCCCGCTGGGAGGTCCCGCGAACGGCGGACGGGCACCCGGACCTGCAGGGCGTCTGGCTGAGCAACACCGCCACGCCGCTCCAGCGCCCGCCCGCGTTCGCCGATCGGGACCGGCTGACGGAAGAGGAGGTGGCGACGCTGGCGGCCCGCGCGGACCGCATCTTCCGCAACGGCCGGAGCGCCTTCACGACGCCGGAGGGGGCATTCTTCGCCGCCGTCAACGACGTCGACACCTACGAGGCGCAGTCGACGAGCAGCTCCATCGGCATGGTCGACCTGGAGTTCACGGACCGGACGTCGCTGGTCGTCGATCCGCCCGACGGGCGCATCCCGACCCTGACGCCGGCCGCGCGGGCGCGGGAGGCGGAGGTCGACCGGGGGTGGGACGAGAAGACCGGCCCCGAGGACCTGAACAACATCCACCGCTGCATCACCACCGGGGTGCCGCGGCTCGGCGGCAACTTCGGCGCCGGCCCCTACACGTTCTACCAGATCGTCCAGACCCCGCACGTCTTCGCGCTGGTCAGCGAGGCGTTCCACGACGCGCGCCTCATCCCGCTCGACGGCCGGCCCCACGCGACCGAGCGCATCCGCCAGTGGAACGGAGACTCGCGCGGTCGCTGGGAAGGGGACACCCTGGTCATCGAGACGCGCAACTTCTCGCCCGGCAGCTACTACCGCGGCTCGGCCGAGGGCCTCCACCTCGTGGAGCGGCTGACCCGCACCGGACCCGACACGATCGCCTACCGGATGACGTTCACCGACGCGACCACGTGGGCGTCGCCGTGGACGGCCGAGATCCCGCTGAAGCGGCGGGATCAGCCGATCTACGAGTTCGCCTGCCACGAGGGCAACTACTCGATCGTCGGCATGCTCCGGACGGCCCGCATCGCCGATGCCGCGCGGGAGGGGGGACGGTAGCCCAACCCGGGACGGGCACCGCTCCGGGACCGGAACTCGCTGCCGTCGCTGCTGCCCCCGAGCCGTGGCGCGCCCTGCGTCCCCGCGGGAGGGCCGGAGACTCGAACGGCAGCTCGTGGTTCGGGGTGAACCGCCGGTGCGGCGCTGGTGTTGGGGCGGTCGGTTATGCCGCTGCCTGCGGCTGGCGGCGCGCCAGCACCCAGAGTACCAGCCATGCGGGCACCGAGAGGACGAGGGCGTAGAGCCAGACCGCGATCGGTCCGAGCAACCCTCCAATCGTGGCCGCCGCCGTCGTGAGCGGGCCCAGCACCGCGGCGCAAGCGTAGGCCGCCCGCGGGGAACGGGCATGCAGGCGGCGAACGGCCGCCGTGAGCGGAATCCCGGCCGGCCAGGTGAACACGAACAGCGTCCCGACCGCCATCGCCATCAAGGGAGTCGGCTCCAGGACTGCTCCGGGACCGAAGCGGACCATCGCCTGCGCGGCGACGGCGAGCGGGAGCCAGAGCGAGAGCAGCAGCGTGCGCGTCACGATTCCAGCCTGACACAACGGCCTGGGGACGGCAACGCCCGGGCTTCCGTATCGACGTGCCGCGACCGGTCGCCCGGCGCGTCCGGGTAAGCTCTGCCATGCCCGATCCGCTGATCGCGTTGCGCAACATCGAGAAGGCCTTCAGTCACGGGGTCAGCCGGACCTACGTCCTGCGTCGCATCACGCTCGCCATCGCGGCGGGCGAGTTCGTTTCCGTCATGGGGCCGTCCGGGGCCGGCAAGTCCACGCTGCTGCACATCCTCGGAATGCACGACGCCGACTGGAGCGGGGAGTACGACCTGCTCGGCCAGCCCGTCCACAGGTTGCGAACCAGGCATCGGCAGGCCCTCGGTCGACAGCACATCGGCTTCGTGTTCCAGAGCTACCACCTGCTCGACGACCTGACCGTGGCGGAGAACCTCGAGGTGCCGCTCTCCTACCGCGACGTCCCCCGGTCGGAGCGCCAGAGTCTCGTGGCGGACACCCTCGACCGGTTCCAGATCGTCGGCAAGAAGGACCTGTACCCGAGCCAGCTCTCGGGCGGGCAGCAGCAACTCGTGGGCGTCGCGCGGGCGCTGATCGCCAAGCCGACGTTGATCCTCGCCGACGAGCCGACCGGCAACCTGCACTCCCACCAGGGACGCGAGATCATGGAGCTGTTCACGCGACTCAACGACGAAGGCACGACCATCGTGCAGGTGACCCACTCCGACGCGAACGCCGCCTACGGCAGCCGGGTCATCCAGCTCCGCGACGGGTGGCTGGTCGACGGGTGAACGCTCGCGTTCCGCCGAATACTCGTGTGAGAATGGCGAGATGTATCGGCGCGCGCGCACCGGGGCCGCTGAACGAGGAGCCTCCGCATCGGCTCCCGTCCGGGAGTTTCTCGGTCGCTGGTCGGGAGAAGAGACCGACTTCGATCGGCGGACGCGGCTCCAGGCCGAAACGTTGCGCGACGTCACGACGTTCCGCGCCGGGGATCGCCTGTCGCGGGACGAGGCGCACCGCCGCGGCCGTCCAGATTGGTTCATCCGCAGGAGGAACGGAGAATGAGGTATCGACTTCACGCGGCGGTGTTGGCGGCGATCGCGGGCGTGGCGCTGATGCCGATGGGGGCCGCGGGGCAGCCCGCGGACGCGGCGGACTTCCGGACGCCCTGGGGCCACCCGGATCTGCAGGGGACGTGGGACTACCGGACCCTCACGCCGCTCGAACGGCCCGAGGAGCTGGGCGACAAGGCGTTCCTGACCGAGGAGGAGGCGGCGGCGCTGGAGCGGGAGACGCTCGAGCGCAACGAGCGGCTCCTGAACCGGGCGGCCGAGACGACCACCGCGAGCGACCAGGTGGACCGCCGGGAGGAGGGGACGCCGGGGTTCTACAACAACTTCTGGC
>JAPOWL010000596.1:0-2323 GCA_026707615.1 Acidobacteriota bacterium
CGGGTCAAGGGCGTCCTGCAGGTGATGTTCCGGGCCAAGGGCTTCCTCTTCTCCGAGGTGAGCCACTCGATCGAGGAGCTCCCGGGCGGCCCGAAGCTGGTGCGGCTCACGTTCCACCTGGACGAGGGCCCGAAGGTCATGATCCGGAACATCGACTTCGTCGGCAACCGGGCGCTCAGCGACGGCGACCTCAAGGGGCAGATGAGCAAGGTCCGCGAGTCGTGGTGGCTGTCCTGGATGACGGGGCGCGGGACGTACAAGGAAGGCGAGTTCGAGGAGGATGCCGAGGCGATCGTCGCCCACTACCGCAACCGCGGCTACATCCGGGCAACGGTGGGGCAGCCGAACATCGAGTACCTGGAGCTGTCGGAGGACGGCGAGACGCGGAGCATCAACCTGCGCATCCCCGTCGACGAGGGCGAGCGCTACCGCCTGGGAGATCTCGACTTCGCGGGGAACGAGATTCTCCTCGAAGAGGGGCTGCGGCGGATCTTCCAGGACATCGAGCCCGGCGACTACTACAGCGAGGGGGACATCCGGGAGGGCTTCGAGGACGCGCGAGAGCTGTACGGGTCGCTCGGGTACTACGAGATGACGCTCGTGCCGGAGCTCGCCCCGCGGGACGAGCCGCTCCCGGACGCCGCGAGTGCGAACGGGAACGGGAACGGGAACGGGAACGGGAACGGCAACGGAGAGCACGCGGGCGAGGAAGCGGAGGAGCGGCCGACGCACATGGAGGGCGCTCCCGTGGTCGACGTCACGATTCGCGTGCAGGAGGGCGAGCAGTACTTCGTCAACCGGATCGAGTTCGCGGGCAACAAGACGACGCACGACGAGGTCATCCGCCGCGAGCTGCAGCTTGCGGAGAACGCGGTGTTCAACACCGAGGCCCTCAAGTACAGCGTGCGGCGCCTGAACCAGCTCGGCTTCTTCGAGCCGCTCGAGGAGGCGGGCGTCGGCATCGAGAAGACCGACTCGGAGGAGAACGAGGTCGACATAACCTTCAACCTCTCCGAGACGAACCTGAACCAGCTCACCTTCGGCGCCGGCGTCTCGGAGTTCGACGGCTTCTTCGGCCAGGTGTCGTTCCAGACCACCAACTTCATGGGCCGCGGGGAGTCGCTCCAGGTGTCGATGCTGAGCGGCTCGCGCGCCCGGAACTACCAGCTCTCCTTCACGGAGCCGTTCATCTTCGGACGTCCCATCTCCCTCGGCAGCACGGTGTACTCGCGGCGCATCGAGTGGATCGGGAGCTTCACGGAGGACAGCCGCGGCGCGACCGTGACCTTCGGAGTGCCGCTCGCGCTGTTCACGCGCATGTTCGTCGGCTACAGCCTCGAGTCGTCCGAGGTCACCGACATCAGCTCGTACCTGACCGACCGGCCGGAGCTGCTGGCGTTCAATCCGTTTTTCGCGGACGCGTTGCTGCAGAGCCACGGCGGACGCCGCATCATCAGCAAGGTCACCCCTTCGCTGGTGCTGAACACCGTCGACCATCCGATCTTTCCGACGAACGGCCACAGCCTGAGCGCATCGCTGGAGCTCGCGGGCCTCGGGGGGAACACGCAGTTCTGGAAGCCGACGCTGGAGGGCACCTGGTACGTCCGGCACACGTCGAAGACGATCATCGGACTCCGCGGCCAGTACAGCTACATGGGAGCCGGCAATCCGAATCAGATCCCGATCTTCGAGCGACTGTGGCTGGGTGGCGAGTACTCGGTGCGCGGGTTCGACATCCGGCGCATCGGGCCGCTGTTCTCGGACGTCGACCCGGACGTGACCGCGAACTCGTACGCCGGCCGGATGATCATCGGCGGCAACAAGAGCCTGCTGTTCAATGCGGAGTACCAGTTCCTGATCGGCGGCCCCGTGCGGCTCGTCTGGTTCTACGACGCCGGGCAGGTCCAGGACTTCGGCTCGCGATTCGCGATGCACGACTTCAAGACTTCCACCGGCGTCGAGCTGCGTTTCTTCATGCCGATGCTGAACGTGCCGTTCCGGTTGATCTACTACTGGAATCCGCAGAACGACGGGGTCTACAACGACCGGCTCTACGAGCAGGAGAGGAACGGCTTCCGCTTCTCGATCGGCACCACGTTCTAGAGCGGGTCGCGGCCGCAGCGCGACGGCGCGAAACTTGTGAAGCAGGACAACCGATCAGCCCGAGGTGATGCATCGATGAGATTCGCGATCCGTGCCGCAACGGCGGTGAGTTTCGTCCTCGCGGCCGCCGGCGCCGCGACCGCGCAGGCGCCGCCGTTCCCTCCCGGTACCAAGTACGGCTACATCAACCTGCAGCGGGTGCTCGCGGAGTCGAACGTGG
>JAPOWL010000596.1:2333-8222 GCA_026707615.1 Acidobacteriota bacterium
GCGAGCACCAGAGTGCAGGAGTTGACGGATACGAAGCTCGCCGAGCTCCAGTCCCGACAGACGACGCTCCAGGGGCAGCTGACCAGCAGCGAGCAGCAGCTCGTCGAGTTGCAGCAGAGGCTCGAGCAGGGACAGAACGTCATGAGTGCCCAGGCGCGGCTCAGCCTGCAGCGTGAGATCTCCCGTCTGCAACTCGAGTTCCAGCGCCAGACGCAGGACGCGCAGGCCGAGATGGAGCGTGTATCGCAGGACGCCGATGCCGAGGTGGCGGAGCTGCGGCAGGAGCTCCAGCTCGAGTTCGAGCAGCAACTGGCGCCGGCGCTCGATCAGGTCGCGACCGAGCGCCAGGTCGATCTGATCTTCAACGTCGAAGGTCTCATCTGGGGACTGCCGGCCCTCGACCTGACGCAGGCGGTCGTCGATCGGCTCAACGGCCGCTGAGCGCCCTTTCGGGCGCTTTGGGAGTCTGCGCGGGCGCGGCGTGCCGAATCGCCGTTCTGCGGCGCAGGCTCCCGGTGCCACCAACCGGTCACACGCTCCGGGTCGGCCCCAGCCCCCACCGTCCCGGGAGCTTGCAGGAGCCTCGCGCGGGCCGCCCCGAGTCACCGCCCCGTGCGGTGGACGGTGGGGGTGGGAGTGTGTACACTCTGCCTGCCTCGCGCGTTGCCCGGGTCAGCCGTCCAGTGCCGCTCGACATCCCGGTCCTCCTCGACCGCCTCTGCTACCGTTACCCGTCGCTCCTGGTCGACAGCGTGGTCGAGCACCTGCCCGGCCGCCGGATCGTGGCCGTCAAGAACGTGACGGTCAACGAGGACTACTTCCAGGGGCACTTCCCCGGCACGCCCCTCATGCCGGGCGTGATGATGATCGAGACGCTGGTGCAGGTGGCGGCCCTGCTGCTGCTCGACGAAGGGGAGGCGCCGACCCGTCGCGCCGTCCTCCGCGGCGTGAACGACGCGAAGTTCCGCCGGCAGGTGGTGCCCGGGGACCGCCTGCGGCTGGCCGTGACCCTCGAGGGAGGGGGGCCGGGGTTGGCGGTGGCACGCGGCGTGGCCACGGTCGCCGACCGGACGGTCGCGGAGGCGGAGCTGCTCCTCGGAGTCGAGTACGACGAGCCGGACGTTCATCCGACCGCGGTCGTCCACCCGGGCGCGGCCATCGGAGCGGGTACGGTGGTGGGTCCGTACGCCGTGATCGGGCCGGGCGTGCGTCTCGGGCGCGGCAACCGGGTGGGCGCCTCGGCCGTGATCGACGGCGACACCGAGATCGGGGACGGCTGTCACGTCCTCTCGTTCGCGTCGGTCGGCCAGATCCCGCAGGACCTGAAGTTCCGCGGCGAGGCGACGGGCCTCAGGATCGGCCACCGGAACGTCTTCCGCGAGTTCGTCACCATCCATCGGGGCACGCGCGGGGGCGGGGGCGTGACGCGCATCGGCGACGACAACGTGTTCATGGCGTACGCGCACGTCGCCCACGACTGCGTCATCGGAAGCAAGACGCTGTTCGGCAACGGTGCGACGCTGGGAGGGCACGTCGTCGTCGAGGACGGCGCCACGATCAGCGCGGGATCGGGTGTCCATCAGTTCTGCCACGTGGGCCGCCAGGCGTTCATCGGCGGCTACACCGTCGTCACGAAGGATGCGCTGCCCTACGCCCGGACCGTCGGCAACCGCGCCCGGGTCTACGGTCTGAACCGCATCGGCCTCGAACGCCGCGGGGTTCCCCCGGAGACCATCGCCAAGCTGAAGCGCGCGTTCCGGTACCTGCTGCAATCCAAGCTCAACACCAGCCAGGCGCTGGAGCAGATCGACGGCGACCCGGGGCTCGATTGCCCCGAGGTGGCCTACCTCGTCGAGTTCATCCGGGAGTCGCGGCAGGGCTCGCGGCGAGGCGTCACGTTGCGCCGGCCCCTGGGGCGGGCCGAGCCGGCGGAGAGCGAGAACCGCGTCTGAGCGTCTGAGCGTCTGAGCGTCTGAGCGTCTGATCCATGGCGCCGAGCAGGGCATGCGCCTCGGCCTGATCGCCGGCAACGGCCGCTTCCCCTTTCTGGCCCTCGAGGCCATGAAGCGCCTCGGGCACACCGTGACCGTGGTCGCGATTCGGGAGGAGACGTCCCCCGCGCTGGCCGCCGCGGCGGCCTCGGATCCTCCGGCGGCGCTCCACTGGGTCTCCCTCGGCGAGCTGGGGAAGTGCATCGCCACGCTCAAGGAGGCGGGTGTCGCGCAGGCCCTGATGGCCGGGCAGGTCCAGCATCGGCGCCTCTTCACCGGCGTGATGCCCGACCGCGTCCTGCTGGGCGTCCTGCGGCGCCTGGCGACCCGCAACACCGACGCGCTCATCTCCGGGGTCGCCGACGTGCTCCGCGAGCACGGCATCGAGCTCGTCGACTCGACAGCCTTCCTGGAGCCGCTGCTGGCGCGGCCCGGATGCCTGACCGCGCGCGAGCCGACCGACGACGAGCGTGCCGATCTCGACTTCGGCTACCGCATGGCCGACGCGGTGGCCGCGCTGGACATCGGGCAGACCGTCGCGGTGAAGGAGCGGGCCGTGGTCGCGATCGAGGCCATGGAGGGCACCGACGCCGTGATCGCCCGCGCGGGCCGGCTCGCCGGCCCCGGCGTCTCCGTGATCAAGGTGGCGAAGCCGAACCAGGACATGCGCTTCGATGTCCCCGTCGTCGGCCTGCCGACCGTGGACGCGCTCCGGAGCGCGGGGGCGCGGGTGCTGTCGATCGACGCCGGCCGAACCCTGGTGCTGGACGGGGAGCGCCTGCTCGAGGCGGCCGAGGAAGCCGGAATCTCCGTCGTGGGTCGCACCTTGCAGGACGCTGCCCGGTGACGAAGCCGTTCTGCGCCGCGGTGGTGGGGGTCGGCCACCTGGGACGGCACCACGCGCGGCTCCTGGCTCGTCTGCCGGGCGTCGAGCTGGCCGCCGTCGTCGACGTCGACGCGCGCCGCGCCGCCACCGTCGCGTCCGAGCTGGGCACCCGGGCCGCTTCCCGGATCGAGGAGCTGCCGGCCGACCTCGACGGGGTCGCGGTCGCCGTACCCACGGCGGCGCACGCCGAGGTCGCGCTGCCGCTGCTGCGGGCCGGCACGCCGGTCCTGGTGGAGAAGCCGATCGCGGCGTCGGTGGCGGAGGCGGATGCGTTGGTCGCGGCCGCGGCGCAGTCGGGCGCGACGCTGGCCGTGGGCCACACCGAGCGCCACAACCCGGCCGTGACGACGGCCCGGGGGCTGGTGTCGGCTCCCCGTTTCATCGAGGGGCATCGCCTGGCCGGATTCGCCCGCCGCAGCCTCGACATCGACGTGGTATTCGATCTGATGATCCACGATCTCGACATCGTGCTCGCCATGGTCGGGTCGGAGCCGGCGTCCATCGAGGCGGTCGGCGTCCCCGTGCTCACCGAGCGCGTCGACATCGCCAACGCCCGCCTCCGGTTCGGGAACGGGTGCCTGGTGAACCTGACGGCGAGCCGCATCAGCCGGGACCGCGTGCGCAAGCTCCGCGTCTTCGAGGCGCACTCCTACGTGTCGCTCGACTACGGCGCGCAGAAGGTCGAGGCGTGGCGCGTGACGGAGGGCGGCGGGGGAGAGCGCGCCATCGAGGGGGGCAGCGTGCCCGTGACGCGCGCGGAGCCGCTCGAACGGGAGCTGTCCGATTTCGTAGGTGCCTGCCGCGCAGGCTCGCGGCCGCGCGTGACGGGGGAGGATGGGCGCCGGGCCCTGGTCGTGGCCCAGCGAATCGCGGAGGCGATCGTCCGGGGGACGGAGGTCGGCCCGTCGTGAGCGCCGGACGCGAGCCCGCCGCGCGACGTCGCGGGCCGCGAGGCGGAGCTGGAGCGTGAGCTCGGCGGAGCGGGGAATGGCAGCAGATCGACAGTCCGGATCGACGACGGCAGCGCTCGAGGCGATCGGGGAGAGACTGCGCGCGGGCGAAGGCCTCGCGTCCGGCGACGCGGCCGTGCTGGCTGCAACTCCCGACCTCGTTGCGCTGGGCGCGCTCGCGGATGAGCGGCGGCGGGCCGTGCGCGGGGACCGGGTGACGTTCGTCCGGGTGCTCGAGGTCGGAGCGGCTGCCGGTGGGGCGGGACCGGACGGCGTGCCGCCGCGCGCCGGCGAGGTGCGCGTCGTCGGGCGTCCGGCGAGCATCGTCGCCGCGGTGGCCGCGGCCCGGCGGCTGCGCGAGGCGGCCGGCCGCACGCCCGTCACCGGATTCGCGCTCGACGATCTCGTGGACGTTTGCGGTGCCGACTCCTCCGCCGTGCGCGAGGCGCTGGCCGGGCTCCGGGAGGCGGGCCTGGAGCGCGTTGCCGAGGCCAGGGTGGACGGCGTCGCCGACCCGGCCTGGATCGAGCTCGCGGCGGCGGAGGGGTTGCCCGTCGCCCGGTTGACGGTGGCGTCCGCCGACGCCGACGCCCTCGAGACGGCCGGGACGGTCTCGGCCTGGGGGGCGGCGGCGGCCGGCGTTCGCGTCTTCGCGCCGCTGCCGACGAATGCCGGCCCCCGACCGTCGACGGGATACGATGATCTGCGCCGGGTTGCGCTCGCGCGGCTGGTGGTTGACAATATCGACTCCATACAGGTCGATTGGCGCTCGTATGGGCCCAAGCTGGCCCAGGTGGCGCTCACTTTCGGGGCCGACGACGTGGACGCCGTCTCACCGATCGACACGCTCGAGCATGGATGGCGGCGTGCGCCTCTCGAGGAGATCGCACGCAACGTGAGCGCCGCGGCGCGGGTCCCGATCGAGCGCAACGGCCGGTTCGAGATTGGCACGGCACGACCATGAGCGTGGTGCGCGTCGGCTGCGTCGAGTATCTCAACGCCCGCCCGCTCGTCCACGGGCTGGCCGGGCGGCCCGATCTGTTCTCGCTGCGCTTCGACGTTCCAGCCCGCTGCGCCTCCTGGCTGCACGAACGCGAGGTCGATCTGGCCCTCATTCCCACCATCGAGTACCAGCGCCGGCCCGACTACCGGATCGTGCCGGACCTCGCCGTGGCATCCAACGGCCCGGTGGCTTCCGTCGCCATCTTCACCAAGCGTCCGGCAACCGCGATCCGGTCCATCGCCATCGATTCCAGCTCCCGCACGGCGGTGGCGCTGTTGCGGATTCTCTGCGCCCAGTGGTTCGACATCGAGCCGACGTTCGTGACGATGCGTCCCGACCTGCCGGCGATGCTCAAGCGTTGCGACGCCGCCCTGCTCATCGGGGACGTTGCGCTGTTCACGGAGCACGAGACGACGGACCTCGACAAGATCGACCTCGGCGAGGAGTGGACGGCGATGACGAACCTGCCCTTCGTGTGGGCGTTCTGGGCGGGGCGCCCGGGAGCCGTCGAGCCGGCCCACGTCGCCGCGCTCCGCGCGGCGCGCGACTCCGGGGAGGCCGCGTTCGACGAGATCGCCGCCGCACACGGGCCGAAGGACGAGGACGAGGCGGCCGTCGCCCGCGAGTACCTCGACGCCAACGTGCAGTTCGCGCTGACCCCGGAGTGCCTGGCGGGCCTCAAGCGGTTCTTCGGCGCGGCGCACGATCTCAACATCGTGCAGCAGGCGACGAGCGTCCGCTTCTACGAGTCGTGATGGGCTGCGGGCTCGACGACATCGCCGCCCGCCTGCGGGGCGGGGAGCGGCTGAGGGCGGGGGAGGCGCTCGACCTGTACCGCGCCGCTCCGACCCTCGAGCTCGGGCGCCTCGCGGATGCGGTGCGCGCGGCGAAGCACCCCGAGCGCGTCGTCACCTACATCATCGACCGCAACGTCAACTACACGAACGTCTGCGTCGCACGCTGCAACTTCTGCGCCTTCTACCGGCCGGTCGGCGCCGTAGACGGCTACGTGCTCGGGTTCGACGAGATCTTCGCCAAGATCGACGAGACGCTCGAGGT
>JAPOWL010000089.1 GCA_026707615.1 Acidobacteriota bacterium
TGGGACGGTGGGGGCTGGGGCCGACCCGGAGCCTGCGACGGGTTGGCGGCGCTAGCGGAGGAGAGTGTGGCGCGTACTGAGCGTTACGTCGTTGGGCTCGACGTCGGCACCTCGCAGATCGCGGCGATCGTCGGGGAGGCCATGGAGGACGGCAGCCTCGACGTCGTGGGGGTCGGCAAGACGGATGCCAGGGGAATCCGCCGGGGCGTCGTGGTCGACCTCGAGGCCGCCGTCCGATCGATCAAGGGCGCGATCAAGGAAGCCGAGCTCATGGCGGGGGTCGACATCGACTCCGTGCATCTCGGCCTCTCCGGCGGCCAGGCGGACGCCTTCAACAGCCGCGGCGTGGTTGCCGTCGCCGGCAAGAGCCGCGTGATCGCGCGGGCCGACGTGGATCGGGCCATCGCGGCAGCGCAGGCCGTTCCCCTGGACCCCGGACGCGAGATCCTCCACGTGCTGCCCCAGGAGTTCGTCGTCGACGACCAGGACGGCATCGGGGCGCCCATCGGCATGACCGGGGCCAGCATCGAGGTCAACGCGCACATCGTGACCGGGAGCGTGACGGCGTCTCACAACATCGTGGCGTGCGTCAACCGCGCCGGGGTCGGCGTGGTCGACACCACGCTGGAGCAGCTCGCCGCGGCGGAGTCGGTCCTCACCCCGGACGAGAAGGACCTCGGCGTGCTGCTCGTGGACGTCGGGGGAGGGACGACCGACTTCGTGGTCTACGAGCGGGGGAGCCTCTGGCATACGGGCTTCGTCGCGCTCGGCGGCGATCACTTCACCAATGACATCGCGGTCGGGCTGCGGACGCCGATCCCGGACGCCGAGGTCACCAAGCGGCGGGACGGATGCGCCCTTGCGGCGTTGGTCGACGAGGACCAGACGATCGAGGTGGCGAGCGTCGGCGGACGCCGGCCGCGCACGATGTCGCGCCGGAGGCTTGCCGACATCCTGCAGCCGCGGGCCGAGGAGATCTTCCACCGGCTGTGGGACGAGGTGTGCGGCGCCGGGTACGAGAGCGCGATCCACGCCGGCATCGTGCTGACCGGGGGCGGGGCCATCCTGGAGGGGATGCCGGAGATTGCGGAGCAGATCTTCGATCTGCCCATCCGGCGAGGCTGTCCGACCGGGGTCGGCGGACTGGCGGACCACGTGAAGAACCCGGCCTACGCAACGGCGGTAGGGTTGGTGATGTACGCCCACCGGCAGGTGAAGTCGAACGACGAGCCGATCCCGAACGGCTGGCTGAACCGGCTGCAGGCGGTCGTCAAGCGATATTTCTAGGAGCTTGCGCCGCAGAACGCCAACGGAGTGCGTACCGCGGCGCAAGCTCCTGGGCCGGTGGGGCTGGGGCCGACCCGGAGCCTGCGACGGGTTGGCGGCGCTGAGCGGCGGCACTGGGAGGTGGGAGCATGAGCGGACCCGGGGAGTTCAAGGGCGAGACCGACGCGATCGAAGGGCGGGGCCTGCGCCTCACGCTGGACGAGGAGCGGCGCCCAGGGGCGCGCATCAAGGTCGTGGGGGTCGGCGGAGGTGGGAGCAACGCCGTCAATCGCATGGTGGCCTCGTCGCTGGGCGGCGTCGACTTCGTGGTCGTCAACACCGATGCCCAGGCGCTCCACCTCAACGAGGCGCCCGTGCGGCTGCAGATTGGCGAGCGCCTGACGAAGGGGCTCGGCGCGGGGGCGGACCCCGCCATCGGCCGCAAGGCAGCCCTGGACGACACGGAGCAGCTCATTCAGGCCCTCGACGGCGCCGACATGGTGTTCGTGGCGGCCGGCCTGGGCGGCGGCACCGGGACCGGCGCGGCGCCGGTCATCGCCAGCCTCGCCAGCGAGCTGAACGCGCTGACGATCGCCGTCGTCACCAAGCCGTTCGCGTTCGAGGGCAAACGGCGGATTGCCCAGGCGGAGGCCGGGCTCGACGCGTTGCGCGAGAGCGTGGACACCGTCATCGTGATTCCGAACGAGCGCATCCTCACCACCATCGACACGACCACGAGCCTGACCGATGCGTTCGCCCTCGCCGACGACGTGCTGCACCAGGCCGTGCAGGGGATTTCGGACCTGATCACGGTGCCGGGGCTCATCAACCTCGATTTCGCCGACGTCACCGCCATCATGTCGCGCATGGGAATGGCGATCATGGGGACCGGCTATGGAGACGGGGACAGCCGCAGCGTGGAAGCCGCGCACCGGGCGACGTCGAGCCCGCTCCTCGAGGATGCGTCGGTCGAGGGCGCGCGCGGGGTGATCGTCAACGTCACCGGCGGCTCCGATCTGTCGCTGCACGAGGTCAACGAGGCCACGTCGATCATCCGCGCGACGGCGCACGAGGAGGCCAACATCATCTTTGGCGCGGTAGTCGATCCGGCGATGGAAGGGCAGATCAAGATCACGGTCATCGCCACGGGATTCGAGGCGGGACCGCAGCCGGCGGCCGAGACCCCCGTCGATCTGGAGCACTACGTGCGCTGGCAGGAGGAGCCTCCGGTTGCCGCGGCCGCCGCCGCCGGCGAAGGGCCCGGTGGAGTCGAGATCTCCCGGCGGCTGCCGCTCGATTTGCCTTCGCCCGACCGCTCCGAGCCCGTTGCCGAGACCGACACGGACGCGACGGCCGGCGAGGAGCCCGAGGAAGCGGCGATGCCCGCCTTCCTGCGCTGAGGGGCGCAGGGCTCGATTCCGGAGGCGCCGTCAGGGGCGCCGGTCCGGGCCGAGCAGCACCACCTGCGCCATGGCCAGGCGCGGCGTGTGCGTGATGGAGACGAGCGCCCGGCTCGCGCCGAGACGATCGAAGTGGCGCCGGGCGCCCCCGTGGAGCTCCAGTTGCGGGGGGCCGTGCCGTCGCACGACCTCCACGTCGCGCCACAGGACGCCGCGCGAACGGCCCGTGCCGAGGGCCTTCATCGCGGCCTCCTTGACCGAGAAGCGCCCGGCGAGGTGCTGGGCCGGGAAACGGCGCCGGCGGCAGTACGCCACCTCCCGTTCCGTGAACACCCGCCCGAGGAATCTCTCGCCGTAGCGCCGCAGCAACGCGTCGACCCGCTCGACGTCCTCCATGTCGATGCCGATGCCGAGCAGGCGCTCCTCGCCGGCCGGCGCCGGGAGGCTCATGACGGCTGGCCGGTCGCCGCGCCCGGCTCCGGCGCGTAGTGGAGGATGCGCTGGCAGCTCTCGCACTGGATCAGGGTCCGGTTCAGGCGGATGTCGTTGTACAACTGCGGGCGCAGCCGGACCCGGCACGACATGCACCGGCCGTCTCGGGCCTCCGCGACGGCAAGCCCCTTGCGCCCGCGGGTCAGGGTGTCGAACAGCGCCGACAGGTGGGCAGGGAGCTCGTCGACGAGCGCCGCGCGCTCCCCGGCGTGCCGCTCGACCTGTGCCCGTAGCGCCCGCTGGCGGTCCTCCAGGGCCTCCCGTTCCGCCTCGACCACGGTCCGCTCGTCGCTTTCGGTCCGCTCAGCCTCGGTGACCGCGGTGGTCAGCTCGTCCGCCTCGAGCATCTGCTCCAGCACCCGATGCTCGAGTCGGGCCACCTCGGCCTCTGCGGTCGCGATCTCGGCCTGCAAGGCGTGAAGCTCCGCGGTGGTCCTGACCGCCATGACCTGGTCCTTGTAGCGCGTAAGGCGCGCCTGGACTTGCGAGAGGGCGTTCTCGTCCGTCTGGCGGGCGGCACGTTGCGCGGTGACGCGCCGCTTGGCGGCGTCGAGCTCCGCGGCGCGCTCATCGAGCCGGGCGTCGAGCGCCGCGCTCGCGGCCGGTATGCCCTCGATGGCCTCCTGCGCCTCGGCGGTGGCGGTCTCGAGCCGCTGGAGGCGAATCAGACGGTCGAGTTCGGGGAGCATCGTCAGAAGCGGGAGGATTCCCCGGTTGGTCCCGGGGCGGGGCCGCTTCCCGGGCGGCCCCGAACGTGCCAGGGGCCGGCTCCGCGGAACGGCCCCGACTCCCGGAGGGGGAAAGTGGTGGGCCCACCAGGATTCGAACCTGGGACAGACCGGTTATGAGCCGGCGGCTCTGACCGCTGAGCTATGGGCCCTGGTGGCGCCCCCAAGGCTACGTGCCTCCCTCGAGGAAGGCCCGCAGCTTGCGGCTGCGCGAAGGATGCCGCAGCTTGCGCAACGCCTTCGCCTCGATCTGGCGGATGCGTTCCCGCGTGACCGCGAAGTCCTGGCCGACCTCTTCCAGGGTGTGCTCGCTGCCGTCGCCCACCCCGAAGCGCATCTTGATGACCCGCTCCTCGCGCGGCGTCAGGGTCTTGAGCACCGACTCGGTCTGCTCCTTGAGGTTCAGGTTGATCACCGCCTCGGCCGGGGACACGACCTGCCGGTCCTCGATGAAGTCCCCGAGGTGGCTGTCCTCCTCCTCGCCGATCGGCGTCTCGAGGGAGATGGGCTCCTGCGCGATCTTCATCACCCGACGGACCTTGGTGACGGGAATGTCCATCCGCGCCGCGATCTCCTCCGACGTCGGCTCGCGGCCGAGCTCCTGCACGAGCGCGCGCGAGGTGCGGATGAGCTTGTTGATGGTCTCGATCATGTGGACCGGAATCCGGATGGTGCGGGCCTGGTCGGCGATCGCCCGCGTTATCGCCTGCCGGATCCACCAGGTCGCGTAGGTCGAGAACTTGTAGCCGCGGCGGTACTCGAACTTGTCGACGGCCTTCATCAGGCCGATGTTCCCCTCCTGGATGAGGTCCAGGAACTGCAGGCCGCGGTTCGTGTACTTCTTCGCGATCGAGACGACGAGGCGGAGATTGGCCTCGACCAGCTCCTTCTTGGCCTGCTCGGTCTGGCGTTCCCCGCGCTGGATCACCGCCAGCACGCGGTCGCCCGGCGGGGTCCGCCCCGGGTCGGCGAGCCGCTCGCGCTGCGCGGCCCGGAGATCGAGCAGGCGCTTCCGGAGACGCCGGGCGTCGTTCAGGCGCGGCCGCGTCGTCCGGCCCTGGAGCGGCCGGTCGGCGCGATCGATCTCCCGCGGCCGCGGCACGGACTCGCCCCCGGCCTTGATGCAGTCGAGGAGTCGCCGCCGCACGGGCTCCGTGAACTCGATTCGCCGGATGCACCTCGACAGCCGGACCCGCGCCCGGAGCGCCCGCCAGCGAAGCTGGCGATACCGGCGCTTGTTGCGCTTCGAAGCCTTGTCGAGCGCCTCCTGCGACTCGCGCGACTGCCGCTCGGCCTCGGCCACGGCGTCCAGCTGCTGCAGCAGATCCCGCGCGCGGCTGGCGACGCGATCTTCGGAGAGGTCGTCCTCCTGCAGGACCACCAGGTCGCGGACGCTGTGATCGCCCGACTGGAGCTGTTTCCCGAGCTGCACGATGAGTTCCGCGACGGCGGGGGCGCGCGACATGGCCCGGACCACCGACCGCTTGCCGTGCTCGATGCGCTTGGCGATCGCCACCTCGCCCTCGCGGGTCAGGAGCGGCACCGTGCCCATCTCGCGCAGGTACATGCGGACGGGATCGTTCGTCTTGTCCGCCGCGCTCGGACCCGTGAGATCGGGCTCGGCATCGTCGCTCCCCTCGGGGGAGCGCTCGAGCAGCTTCCGTTCGTTGTACTTCTCCTCGGACTCGACGACCTCGATGCCTGCGGCCTGGAACGTGTTGAACAGGTCGTCGAGCTCCTCCGAGGACGTCACGTCCGCCGGCAGGCACTCGTTGATTTCCTCGAAGAGGAGGAAGCCCTTTTCCTTGCCGACGAGAATGAGCTGGCGGATCTCGTCCGAGCGTTCCTCGATGGGCGGCAGTCTGGCGCCTCGGGTCCCCACGCGACTCTCTGCGTGCGCCACGGACCAGATTGTATATGGCACCGGCTGATCGTGCTGAGCGGCTCCGGGCGGGCTCCGGACGGCGGTTCGGCCGCCGCGGGTGCGCTTCATGCGTCGCTCCTTCACCGCGCCGGGAACCGCTCGCGTTCGTCAGGCGCCCGGGTGCTCCTGGACGACGCCGACGTCCAGCTCGTCGAGCTCGTTCACCCGCCGATGCAGCTCCTGCTTGCGCCGCAACAGCTCGTCGCTCTCGGCGGGGCGGCGCTCGATCTCGTCCCGCAACAGTGCCAGCTCCTGCCGGTAGCGCCGCTGGCGGAGCGTGATCCAGCAGGCACCGGCGTTCGTCGCCGGCGCCGCCGGCTCGGCGGCGATGGTCCGCACCAGCGCGGCCTCCTCCGGATCGAGGCGCTCGACCAGGGTCTCGGGGACGGCGGCGGGCGGAATGCCCGCGAGCGAGAGCGCCACCTCGAGAATCGGGGCGGTGCGCAAGCCGTGGAGGTCCCGGGGCTCGATCTCGCCCAGGGCGGCCAGGGCCGCCGCGGGTTCGCGGACGAGGGCCCAGAGCAGGGCTTTCTCCGCCTGGAGCATGGCCGGAGCGCGCTCCCCGCCGACCGCGGCCCCCGCCTCCCGGATCTCCCTGTCGAGGACGTCCTCCATGGCTGCCGGCGCGGTCGTGCGCCGTGCGACCGCCGCCTTCCGTATCTCCGCCCGGAGGACATCCTCCGGTACGCGGGCTCGCTGCGCGAGCCGATCGGCGAACTGGTGGCGGGCCGCCGGGTCGGGGACGCGGGCGGCCAGGGTCAGCATCTCGGACAGGAACGCACGCCGCGGCTGGTCGCGCGTGAAATCGCGGCCGGCCGCCGCGCGCTCGAGGGCGTACTCGAGATACGGCTGCGACTCCTTCAGGGTGGCGACGAAGGCCGTCGCGCCCCGGTTGCGGACGCAGGCGTCGGGGTCCTCGCCGGGCGGGAGGACGGCGACGTTGACCTCCAGCCCTTCCGTCACGAGGAGCTCGCCGGAGCGGACGGCGGCCTGCTGTCCCGCGGCGTCCGGATCGAAGCTCACGATGACCTTGGAAGCGAAGCGCCGCAGCAGCCGCCCCTGCGTCGCCGTCAGCGCCGTCCCGCAGGTAGCGACGACGGGCTCGATTCCTCCCTGCACGAGCTGGGCGAGGTCGAAGTAGCCCTCGACGATGACGGCGTAGCCGAGCCGGCGGACGGCCTGCTTCGTCAGGTGCAGGCCGTAGAGCGTCCGGCCCTTCGCGTAGAGCGGCGTCTCCGGGGAGTTGAGGTACTTCGGCTGCTGGCCCTCCCCGAGGGCCCGCCCGCCGAAGGCCACGACCGAGCCCCCGTCCCGGCAGATCGGGATCATGAGCCGGTTGCGGAAGCGGTCCACGATCCGTCCTTCCGCGCGCTCGACGACGAGGCCGCTCTTGAGGAGCACGTCGATGCCGTACCCCGCGTCGAGGAGGTGCCGCTTCAGCCCCTCCCGCTGTGGCGGCGCGAAGCCGAGCCCGAGGCGCTCCGCCGTGGATGCCAGCACCTCGCGGGCCTCGAGGTGCGCGCGCGCCTCCGTGGCGGCGGGAGACGCGAGCTCGGCCCGGAAGTAGTCGCGGGCCAGCTCGTGCACCGTCAGCAGCGTCTCCCGCTCGCTCTCCGCCGCCGCGTCGCGGGCCGGATCGTCGGACTCCGGCACCCGGACGCCGAAGCGTTGCGCCAGGGCCAGCACCGCGTCCGGGAAGGTCAGGCTCTCCTGGAGCTGGACGAACTTGATGACGTCGCCGCCGGTCCCGCAGCCGAAGCAGTGGAAGAATCCCCGGTCCCCGTTGACGGTGAACGAGGGCGTCTTCTCGGTGTGGAACGGGCAGAGCCCCTTGTAGCCGGCGCCCGCCCGGCGCAGCCCGACGACCTCCTGCACGACCTGCACGATGTCGGCCTGCGCCTTCAGATCGGCGACGAAGCCCGGCGGGAAGCGCGCCACGAGTCCCCTCTAGGGCAGGTTGCCGCCCTCGTCCGAATCCCTCAGCTCGATCACGGTCACGCCGCCCCCGCCGTGCTCGGGAGCGGCGGCGGCGAAGGTCGAGACCATGGGGTGCCCGTCGAGAAGCCCGGCGATCGCCTTCCGCAACTGGCCGGTGCCATGACCGTGGATGACACGCACCTGCCGCTGCTCGCTGACGATCGCCTGATCGAGGTACTTGTCGACCCGGGACAGGGCTTCGTCCACGCGGCACCCAATCACGTTGAGCTCGGCCGGCGTGTCGTCCGCGCTCCGCACGTCCAGGGTGACGCCGCCTCCGGTCGCCGCCGGCGGCGCGTCGGCGAGGATCCGGAGGTCGGCGAAGCCGACGCGCAGCCGCTTGCCGCGGACGTCGACCTCGGCCTTCCGCCCGTGGATCGCCATCACCCGCCCCTCCATCCCGAGGCTCTCCACTGCGAC
>JAPOWL010000208.1 GCA_026707615.1 Acidobacteriota bacterium
AGGGCCGCCGTCTCCGGCCACGCCTGGTAGTGGAACGACTGCTTGGCGCCCTCGGCGAGGCGGAACGCCGTCCGGCCCCGCCAGTCGCGCGCGTCGATGTCGGCGCCGTGGTCCACGAGCAGCCGGATCACCTCGTTGAGGCCGCTGAAGGCCGCGCAGTGCAACGCCGTGAAGTCGCCCTCGTTCGCGGCGTTCACGTCCATGCCGGCCTCGATCAGGATCCCGATGGCCTCCTCCGCCATGGGCTGGCGCGCCGCCCGCGCCGTGTTCGTCCAGTGCCCCCACCGCCCGCAGCCGGCCGCGGCCATCATCGGCGTGGTGCCGTCGTTCGCCGTGATCTCGGGCCGGGCGCCCGCCGCGAGCAGGCGGCGCATTACGTCGCCGGTGGAGCGGTGCGTGCTCCACCCGTTGCGCATCCGGCCCGGGCCGGGGTTGGTCGCGAACGCCGCCACCCACAGCGGCGTCGCCCCCGCCACGTCGCCGGTGCCCGTCCCGAAGGTGTCGTAGGCGCCGTTGCGCACGAACCCCTGCTCCGTCACGTCGGAGGCGGTCATGCGCGCGTCGGGGTCGGCGCCGCGGACGAGCAGGGCGTCGACCAGCGGCAGCCGCTCCCGGAGCGCGAGCCGGCCGCCCCGCGCGCCCGCGCCGCCGTGCTTGCGGTTCCACGCCTTCAGCCACGTGCCGACGGGGCCGGCGGCGGCGTGCAGCGCCGTCACGCCGTCGACCGCCCCGTTCGGGTCGGCGCCCCGCTCGAGCAGGAAGTGGGCGAACCCGCTCCGGCCGACGACGACCGCGTAGGCCAGGGGATGCGCCCCGTCCGAGCCCGTCTCGTCCACGCCGGCTCCCGCGGCGAGCAGCAGCTCGGCCGTCTCGATGTCGCCGTTGCGGGCGGCGGCGATCAGGGGCGAGAACGCCTGCCCCGGTTGGGGATGGACGTCGGCGCCCCGCGCGACGAGCGCGCGGACGACGTCCCGGTGGCGCTCGGCGACCGCCCACATCAGCGCCGTCTCGCGCGTCGACGCGGTGGCCGCGTCGACGTCGGCGCCGCGGGCGAGCAGCGCCTGCACGATCTCGAGACTGCCGGTGCGGGCGGCGGTCATCAGCGGCGTCAGGCCGTTCGCCTGGGCCGCGTCGGGATCCGCCCCCGCCGCAAGCAGCCGCTCGACCATCGGCGCGCTCGCGTTCTCGCTCGCCCGCGCGAGCGGCGTCACGCCGTGGTCGTCCGCGGCGTTCACGTCCGCGCCGGCCCGCAGGAGCAGCTCGACCGCCTCGGCATCGTCCCAGTGCGCCGCCCAGAGCAGCGCCGTCGCCCCGTCGGCCCTTGCGGCCTTCACGTCGGTTCCCTCCTCGCCGAGCAACGCGCGCAGGCGGGCCGTGTCGCGCTCCGCCATCGCCTCCACGAGGCGCAGGTCCGGCGGGCCGCCCGCGGCGCCGGAGCCGGATGGGGCGGCCTTCGGGGCGGCGCCTCCCGCGGCGCCGGCCGCCGCGGCCGGGAAGAGGAAGATGCAGACGGCGGCGAGGAGTTGGCTCGGGACCCGCATGGCCCTATGCTACTTCCTTGCGCGCCGGGGGCAAAGGTGGTAAGTAGGCAGGGTGCGGGGCGCAGTGCGCGCCGCCGCACCACGGCAGGACGGCAGACGACCGGCAGGAACCGGGGCGCCAGAATCATGTCCACGTTGAGAGTGCTCGGTGCGGTGTGCCTCGCGGGCGTGGCCGCGGCGGCGGTGGGACGGCCGGCCGCGGCGGAACAGCCGGCCGCGGAGGAGCCGGCGGCCGCCGCTCCGGAGCAGGCGGCGGGCCGGACGGAGGGGCTGTCGCGCGCGCTCCTCGACCGGTACTGCGTGGCCTGCCACAACGAGCGGCTGCAGACGGCCGGGGTGATGTTCGACCGGGTCGACATCGATCGGCCGGACGTGCACCGCGAGCTCTTCGAGAAGGTGGCCGTCAAGCTCCGCAGCGGGCTCATGCCGCCGCCGGGACGCCCGCGGCCCGGACCCGCGGTGGTCGACGCCTTCGTGACGGCGCTCGAGACCGAGCTCGACCGGGTGGGCGCCGCGGCGCCCGACCCGGGCCGCGTGGTCTCGCACCGCCTGAACCGGACCGAGTACGTCAACGCGGTGCGCGACCTCCTGGACCTCGAGATCGACGGCGAGGCCCTGCTCCCGAGCGACATGGCAGGCTTTGGCTTCGACAACAACGCCGAGGTGCTGGCCATGACCCCCGCGCTGATGGACCGCTACATCACCGCGGCCACCAAGGTCAGCCGGCTGGCCGTCGGCACGCTCGAGAATCGCCCGATCATCCAGACGTACACGCTGCCGAACGCGGCCCGGCAGGAAGCCCGGATGGGCGAGGACCTGCCGTTCGCCACGCACGGCGGCCTGGCGGCCCGCCACACGTTCTCGCTCGACGGCGACTACGTCTTCCGGATCCGGCTGCAGCGGAGCGACGTCGGCGGGACGATCCGGGGCAGCATCGCGGAGCGCGAGTACCACATCGAGTTGCGCATCGACCACGCGCTGGTCGAGCGCCTCACGGTGGGCGGCGCGTTCGAGGGGCAGGTCCGCTACACCCTGTCGGGAGGCGGCATCGCGCCGCCCGACGACGACGTCGTGCACCAGCGGATCGCGCTCTACAACCAGACGGCCGACCAGCACCTGGAGGTGCGCCTGCCGGTCCGGGCCGGCACGCGGCTCGTCTCGGCCGCCTTCACGGACGTGGCCCCGTCCGCCTCCACGGGGGTGGGCGACAACCTGGTGGCCGGCGTCGCTTCGCTCGAGATCCACGGCCCGTACCGCGGGGAGATTCCCGCCGAGACCCCGAGCCGCCGGCGCATCTTCGTGTGCCGGCCGGCCGGGCTCGCCGACGAGGAGCCGTGCGCGAGAGACATCCTCGGCACGCTCGCCCGCCGCGCGTACCGCCGGCCCGTCACGGACGCCGACCTCGAGCCCCTGATGCGCATCTTCGAGATCGGGCGCGCCGCCGACGGCTTCGAGGGCGGCGTGGCGCGGGCCCTCGAGGCGCTGCTCAGCATGCCCGCGTTCCTGATGCGCGCGGAGGTCGATCCCGTCGACGCGACGGCCGGGACCATCTACCGGATCAGCGACCTGGAGCTGGCGTCGCGCCTGTCGTTCTTCCTGTGGCGGAGCGTTCCGGACGACGAGCTGCTGGAGGCGGCCGCGCGCGGCCGGTTGCGCGACCCCGGCGAGCTCGAGCGGCAGACGCGCCGGATGCTGGCGGACAGGCGGGCGGTGCGCTGGATGAACGACTTCCTCGGGCAGTGGCTGCAGGTGCGCAACCTCGAGAACATCGTGCCGGACCCGCTGCGCTTCCCCCGCTACGACAGCACGTTGCGCGACGCCCTGCTCCGGGAGACCGAGCTCTTCTTCGAGTCCCAGGTGCGCGAGAACCGCAGCGCCCTGGACCTGCTGCGCGCCGACTACACGTTCCTCAATGCCCGGCTCGCCGACCACTACGGCGTTCCCGACATCTACGGCAGCCACTTCCGGCGCGTGCCGGTGGCCGATCCGGCGCGGGGCGGGCTCCTGGGGCACGGCAGCGTGCTGACGACGACCTCGTATGCGGACCGGACGTCGGTCGTGCTCCGAGGCAAGTGGGTGCTCGAGACGCTGCTCGGCTCGCCGCCGCCTCCGCCGCCGGCGAACGTGCCACCGCTCCCGGAGAACGACGGCCGGAGCGAGCCGGCCTCGCTCCGCGAGCGCATGGAGCAGCACCGGGCGAGCCCGGTCTGCGCGACCTGCCACGCCACCATGGATCCGCTCGGCTTCGCGCTGGAGAACTACGACGCCATCGGCCGCTGGCGCGAGAGCGACGAAGGCGCGCCCATCGACTCCGCGATCACGTGGCGGGGCATCGACATCGACAGCCCGAGGGCCTTCCGGGAGGCGCTGCTGCGGCAGGGCGAGGACGAGCTGGTCCGCACGATCGCGGAGAAGCTCCTGACCTACGCCCTCGGCCGCGGCGTCAACTACCTGGACGCGCCCACCGTGCGCCGCATCGTGCGGGATGCGGCGAGCGACGACTACCGCTGGTCGTCGCTCGTACTCGGCATCGTCCGGAGCGCCCCGTTCCAGCAGCGGATCGTGCGGGACTCGGAGCCGGAAGCGCAGGTCGCCGCGAACGTCGGGCACCAGCGGTAGGGACGGGCGGCGCGGCGCCGGCAGGCGGCGGGTCGTCGCGAACGTCAGGGCGACCGCAGGCGGTCGGCCGGCGGGGTGGAACGCGTTACCAGGCGGCCTCGCGCCGCCACGACACGGGAGAGACCGATGTTCGTCACCAGGAAGCACCTGTCCCGGCGTGCGGTGTTGCGCGGCGCCGGAGCCACCCTTGCCCTGCCCCTGCTCGACTGCATGGTCCCGGCCCTGACGGCCCTCAGCCGGACGGCGGCGGCGCCGGACCGGCTGCGCCGGCTGGGCGTGTTCTACGTGCCCAACGGCATGTCGATGGGCTACTGGTGGCCGCGGGCCGAAGGGTCGCTCGAGGCGCTGCCGCCCACGCTGCAGTCCCTGACGGGGCTCGAGGACCGTGTGCTGCTGCTGGGCGGCCTGGCCGACAAGCCGGCCGACCTCATGGAAGGGGGCGGCGACCACGCGCGGTCGGCAGGGACGTTCCTGACCGCGTCGACGTTCCGCCTGACCACGGGCGCCGACGTCTATGCCGCGGTGTCGATGGACCAGGTGGCCGCACGGGAGCTCGGCCGGGAGACGCAGCTCACGTCGCTCGAGCTGGGCATCGAGTCGAACGCGATGGTGGGGACGTGCGACGGCGGCTCGAGCTGCGCCTACACCAACACCGTCGCCTGGCGCACGCCGACCACGCCGCTGCCCGTCGAGCGCGATCCGCGCGCCGTCTTCGAGCGCCTCTTCGGCACCAGCGGCAGCACGGATCCGGCCGCCCGGCTGGCCCGCCTGGAGCGCGACCGGACCATCATCGACGCCGTCGCCTCCGAGCTGCACCGCCTCGAGCGCATGCTCGGGTCGGGCGATCGGACCAAGATGTCCGAGTACCTCGACTCGGTGCGGGACGTCGAGCGCCGCATCACGACGGCCGAGCGGCAGAGCTCGCGCGAGCTGCCGCTCGTGGACGAGCCCGTGGGCATCCCGGACGACTACGCCACCCACGCCAAGCTGCAGATGGACCTGCTGGCGCTCGCCTACCAGACCGACCTGACCCGCGTCAGCACCTTCATGCTGGCGCGCGAGATCAGCGGCCGGGCGTACCCGGAGGTGGGCGTGCCCGATTCGCACCACCCACTCTCGCACCACCAGGACGAGCCGGCGAAGCTGGCGCGGCTGCACAAGATCAACGAGCACCACTTCCGGCAATTCGCCTACCTGGTCGAGAAGCTGGCGGCGGTGCCGGAGGGCGACGGCACGATGCTCGACCACACGCTGATGCTCTACGGGACCGGCATCAGCGACAGCAACACGCACTTCCACGACGACCTGCCGATCGCCCTGGTGGGCGGGACGAAGGCCGGCATCAAGGGTGGGCGCTACGTGCGCTACCCGCAGGGCACGCCGCTGGCGAACCTGTGGGTCACGGTCCTGGAGAAGCTGGGCCTGCCCGTGGAGACGTTCGGCGACAGCACGGGTCCGCTCGGCCGGTTGACGGATGTGTAGCCCGGGAATCGTCGCCTTGCGGCTCCGCCTGACGCCCAACCGGTCCTCCCCGGGAGTCTGCACCGCGTCTGAGGCGCAGACTCCCGGCAGGAGCAGGCGCGTCGGCCGGCTCCGGGCGCGTCGCCCGGGCCGGCGCCAGCTTCGTCATCGTCTTCATGACGCTCGTGTCGGTGCTGGCGCCGGTCGCCTCCGCGCAACAGGCGAAGTCCCCCGAGCCGCTCACCGGCGATCCCGCCATCGATGCCTGGGTCCGCACGACGTTCCAGATCGGATCGTCGAGCGTCTCCGAATCGACCGGCTGACGTGGCCGGGGGGTTCGACTTCCTGGCGGCCGACCCCGGGGTGGACGCGGGGCAAGTCTCCGTCATCGGCTTCGGCTGGGACGGCTGGCGGGCGTGGCGCCTGGCCGAGCGGACGCTGGCGTTGCACCGCGCGGTCGTCTTCTACGGCACGACATCGGACGACCGTCGGCTCGTCCTGATCCGCGCACCGGTCCTGGGACATTACGCGGGGTACGACTTCCAGACCACCGCACAGGTTCTGGCGACGAAGCAGCGGATGGGGGAGCGGTTCACGTATCACGTCTATCCGGACAGGGACCGCGGTTTCGCCGGTGGGGGAGTGGTGCGATCGACTACGTCGCGCTGGTGCGGGGACGTGGCGACGGTGCGGCGGCGGAGTCGGCGGGCGACGGCGCCGTCCGGCTGGCGTGGGAGCGGACCCTCGCGTTTCTCGAGTGACGACGCGCGCCAGACGATGAGACACCACCGCGGAGAGGGCACGACGCGGAGGTGTTGGTCGTTGTCCTGCTGCCCTGCGAACGGGTGTTTTGGCCGCCCACCTCGTGTCTGCTGACGTCGGGGTGAGTCAGGCGGCTGAGAGCGTCGAGGAGTGAACCGATGTCGAGACTGCAGCGGCAGATGGATCGGCGAACGCTTCTGAAGCTGGTGGGCGCGGCCGGTGCGACGGCGAGCGTCGCGTCGACGGGCGGGAGTCCGTTTGGACCGGTCGTCGTGCACGCAACCGGAGGCGCCGGGGTTCCTGCGGCCGGTCAGGCGTCCTCGCCAACGGGGGTCGATCCCTTCGAGGTGCAGGTCAGCGACGCCGACCTGGAGGATCTGAGCCGCCGCCTGCAATCGCCGCGGTGGCCTCCCGATTCGCCAGGGGAGCCCTGGTCCTACGGGACGGACCGCGCCTATCTGGAAGAGCTGATCGGTTACTGGCGCGACGAGTACGACTGGCGGTCGCACGAGGCGGCCCTCAACGCGTTCGATCACTACACGACGACTATCGACGGCCAACTTGTGCATTTCGTCCACCAGCGCGGACGCGGGCCGGCCCCGCTGGCGCTTGTCATGTCCCACGGTTGGCCGGGCACCATCTGGGAGATGCTTCCGTCGGTGATGGCGCTGGCGGACCCGGCGTCCCACGGCGGCGACGCGGCCGACGCGTTCGACGTGGTGGTGCCGTCCATCCCCGGCTTCGGGTTTTCCGGCGAGCCGGCCGAGGGGACCGACGTCGTGCGCACGGCCGAGCTCTGGGTCGCCCTGATGGATCGGCTCGGCTACGAGCGTTTCGGCGCCTACGGCAGCGACTGGGGCGCCGGCATCACGCGCGTGCTCGGCGCCAGCTACCCGGACCGGCTGGTGGGCGTGCACACGCCCGGTGCGCCGCCGCGCCTGCAGCGGGAGCCGGAGACCGACGCCGAGCGCGACTACCTCGCCCGGGCGAACCTCTGGTCGGTCGACGAGACCGGCTACCAGCGCATCCAGGGGACCAAGCCGCAGACGCTGGCGTTCGGGCTGACCGACTCGCCGGTCGGGCTCGCCGCGTGGATCACCGAGAAGCTGCGCTCGTGGAGCGACTGCGACGGCGATGTCGAGACGCGGTTCAGCAAGGACCAGATCCTCACGCTGGTCTCGATCTACTGGCACACGCGCACCATCGGGACGAGCGTCCGCTACTACCACGCGAACGGTCTGGGCAGCTCGCGCCAGCGGCGGCGGGCGACCGGGCCGGTGCGCGTCCCGCAGGGCTTCGCCGAGTTCGTCGGCATCCCATTGCGCGCGCATCCGCCGCGATCGTTCTTGAGCGAGCCGGCCGAGAACGTCACGCACTGGACGGTCCACGACACGGGCGGGCACTTCCCCGCCATCGAGGAGCCGGCGCTGCTGGTCGAGGACCTGCGGACGTTCTTCCGGCCGCTACGGCCGGCATAGGGCTCGGGTCGAGCCCAAGGCGACACGGATCCTGCCCAGATATGCGGGGCGCAGCCGATGCCGCCGGAATGTGCAAGGCGCGATGCACAAGAGAGTTGGCCGCCGGCGCGTTGTCGCCTAGCGCCCCGAAGACGCCTCGCGGGCTCGGCGTTTTCGGCCCATCCCCCCCACTCCATTGTCTGCGCCGCAGAACCCACTCCGTTGCGTTCTGCGGCGCAGACTCCTAAAATACGGCGATCGGGACGTGAGTCCGTGTAGTCCCGGCGCAGGAGAAAACGCATGCTGAATCCCCGGCGAGTCGGCATCGTCGTCACGCTCATGGGGCTGTTGGGCGCCGGAAG
>JAPOWL010000189.1 GCA_026707615.1 Acidobacteriota bacterium
GTCAGCGGCCGGGCCTATCCCGAGATCGGGGTTTCGGATTCGCATCACCCCCTGTCGCATCACCAGGACGAGGCCGGCAAGCTCGAGCGCCTGCACAAGGTCAACGAGTACCACTTCCAGCAGTTCGCGCACCTGGTGAAGCGCATGCAGGCGATGCCGGAGGGCGACGGGACGATGCTCGACCACACCGTCTTCCTGTACGGCACCGGCATCAGCGACAGCAACACGCACTTCCACGACGACCTGCCGGTGGCGGTCGTCGGGGGCCAGAAGTCCGGCATCCGGGGCGGGCGCTACGTCCGCCACGCGCAGGGGACGCCCATCGCCAACCTCTACGTGTCGCTGCTCGATCGCCTCGGCGTCCACGTCGACAGCTTCGGCGACAGCACGGGGCGCATCGGGACCCTGGCCTGACGCCCCGGCTCCCCGGCGCACGCGGCGCGGCCCGGATGGCCCCTCCCCGGATTGCGGGGCAGGGGGCTCGCGGAAGTGTCCGTGCCGCGCCGGACGCGACTCGACATGCTCGCTCGTATCCGCTCGTTCGTGACCGTCTGGACGGGGCGGGAGCGTTTCGAGAACGGGCTCGACGAGGAGCTTCGCTTCCACCTGGCGTCCAGCACGGACGACCTCGTGCGCGCCGGGCTGCCGCACGCCGAGGCGGCCCGCCTCGCCCGCGTGCGCTTCGGCAGCGTCGACCGTGCAAAGGACGGCAGCCGGCGCGCGCGCGGCCTGGCGCTCGTGGACGAGCTCGAGCAGCATCTCCGGTTCGCGGTCCGCCTGCTGGTGAAGGACCGCTGGCACACCCTGGGGGCGGCGCTCGTCCTGGCGCTGGCCATCGGGGTGACGACCGCCATGTTCACGGTCGTGAACGCGGTCCTGCTGCGCGGCCTGCCCGTCGACGACGAGCGCATCGTCTTCCTGGGCACCCGCGACGCGGACGGACGCGACGCCGGCGTCTCGCTGCCGGACCTCGCGGACTGGCGCGACGGCGCGCGGACCCTCCGCGGGATGGCGGCGTACGCCAGCACCGGCGTGAACGTCAGCGACGACGTGCAGCCGCCGGCCCTCGTGCCCGCAACCCTCGCCTCCGCGAACCTGTTTCGGATCCTGGGCGCGGCGCCCGCCCTCGGCCGGGGGTTCTCGCACGCCGAGGAACGTCCGGGAGCGGCGGGGACGGTGGTTCTGGGCCACGCACTCTGGCGGAGCCGGTACGGCGGCGACCCGAACCTCGTCGGTCGGACGATCCGGATCGACTCGCGCCCCGCCGTCGTGATCGGCGTCATGCCCGAGGGCTTCCGGTTCCCCATGATCGCCGACCTCTGGCTGCCCCTCGGATTCCGGGGCGGACCCGAGCCCGCGAGGGACGTGCGCAGGCACCGGGCCGTCGGCCGCCTGGCGA
Organism: Acidobacteriota bacterium; assembly: GCA_026707615.1. Taxonomy (GTDB): domain Bacteria; phylum Acidobacteriota; class Vicinamibacteria; order Vicinamibacterales; family UBA8438; genus JAGWAJ01. Next base: position 1,400 of record JAPOWL010000189.1, read on the forward strand.
ACGGCGCCACGATGGACGAAGCCCGGGCGGAGCTGGAATCCATCGCCGCGCGGGCGGCACGCGAGCACCTGGAGGCGAACGCGGGCGTCGAGCCGGTCGTCCAGCGCTATTCGCGGCGTGCCGTCGCCCCGCTGCGCGGCTTCCTGGCGGTCCTGATGGCGGCGGTCGGCCTGGTCCTGCTGGTCGCCTGCGCGAACGTGGGCGGCCTCCTGCTGTACCGGTCGGCACATCGGACCGCCGAGATCGCCCAGCGGACCGCCCTGGGCGCGCCCCGGGCCCGCATCCTGCGTCAGGTGCTGGTCGAGAGCACGCTGCTGGCGGCGGCCGGGTGCGTGCTCGGCGGTGTGGTGGCGTTCGCCGCCGTCGGCTCGATCGCGGAGCAGGTGGCGCGGTGCCAACTGCGGTGCATGCCGTACTGGATCGAGTGGACGCCGGACTTGCGGGTGCTGGCGTTCGGGTGCGTCACGGGGCTGGTCGCGGGGCTGCTCTCCGGGCTGGCGCCGGCGCTGCACGCCTGTAGCCACCCCCCGGCCGCGGCGCTTCGGCAGGCGGGCCGCACCGGCGGCGGCGCCGGGCCCGCGCGACGCTCGATGAGCGGCCTGCTGGTGGCCCAGATCGCGCTGACGCTGCTGCTCCTGATCGGCACGGGAGCCGCGGTCCGCAGCTTCGCCGTTCTGTACCAGGCCGCCGGCGTCGTCGATGGGGAGGGCCTGCTGACCTTCGGGCTCCGCTTCGGCGACGGAGACGCGACCGGGGACCGCAGGAGGTTTCTGCGCGCGGTGGAGGGCAGGCTCGCGGCGATGCCGGAGCTCTCCGCCGCGACCCTGTCGAGCGTGCCCCCGCTGGGGGGCGGAGGCGTGCGTTCGGTCGAGATCCACGGGCGGCGCCCCAGCGATCCGCCGGCCGCGGTCACGTACCTGACCATCGACGACCACTACTTCGAGACGCTCGGATTGCGGCTGCTCGCAGGCCGGCCCTTCGGCCCGCTCGACGGAACGTCGGGACGGGAGGTGGCGATCGTGAACCGGGCGTTCGTCGACGCGCACTTTCCGGACCAGGACCCGCTGGGCGAACGGCTTCGCCTGCACGGCGTCCCCGGGGCGACCCACCCGCGGCCGTGGACCCGGATCGCCGGGGTGTCGCCCACGGTGATGCAACGGTCCAACCCCAACTCCGTGGCCCCCGAACCGGTGGTCTACGTGCCCATGCGCGGGGACCCCGGCTACGCCACGACCGTGATCGTGCGGCCCCGGTCCCCCGACGCGCCGGTGCTGGACCGGATCCGCGAAGAGCTGGCGAGGGTGGACAGGGACCTGGCGCTCTTCGATCCGATGCCGCTGACGGCGTGGATGGCTTCGTCGCGCCGGTGGGAACGCGCCCTCATGACGATGCTCGTTGCGTTCGCCGGGCTGGCGCTCGTGCTGGCTTCGATCGGGGTGTACAGCGCGACGGCCCATGCGGCGGCCCAGCGCACCCGGGAGATCGGTCTCCGGATCGCGCTCGGCGCACCACGGACCCGGGTGGTGCGGCACTTCGTGCGCCGGTCGATGGCGCCGGTCGCGGTCGGCCTCGCCCTGGGCCTGGCCGCGGCGGCAATCGTGGGCCGCCTCCCCGCCACCGGGCTGCTCCGGTCGAGCGCCACGGACGAGCTCACGTTCCTGGCCTGCTCGGCGCTCATGGCCGCGATCGCGCTCGCCGCGTGCTTCGTCTCGGCGAGGCAGGCCACCCGCATCGATCCCGTCTCCGTCCTGCGCGACACGTGACGCGAGCCCTGCGGCCGGCCGCCCGGGCCTCGACCGGCGGCGGCCGCCCGCGCCGCGTCAAGCATGCGCTATGATGTTCGAGGCACGCCCCGCGGCCTCCCCCCGCCCTGATCACCGTGAGCCTCTTCGCTCCGCTGCGCGAACGGAACTTCCGCCTGCTCTGGCTCGGCGAGACGATCTCGCTGGCCGGGGACCACTTCTACTTCGTGGCGCTTCCCTTCCTCATCCTCGAGCTGACGGGGTCGGACCTCGCCGTGGGGACGGTGCTGATGACCGCGGCCTTCCCCCGGGCGATCCTGATGCTGGTCGGCGGCGCGATGACGGACCGCTACACGCCGCGCGGCGTGATGCTCGCCTCGAACGTCTGCCGCGGGCTGCTGGTGGCGCTGCTCGCGACGCTCGTCGTGACCGAGGCGGTGGCCGTCTGGCACCTCTACGCCGTCGCGCTTGCGTTCGGCACCGCGGACGCGTTCTTCTTCCCCGCGTTCACGGCCATCGTGCCGCGGGTCGTCGGCGACACGGAGAAGCTGGCGCCCGCGAACGGCCTGTTGCAGACCTCGGCGAACGCAACGACGCTGATCGGTCCCGCCGCGGGCGGCGTGGTGGTCGCGAGTCTGGGAACCGCCGCCGCCCTCGGCTTCGACGTGACGACGTTCGCCTTCTCGGCGCTGATGCTCTGGCTCATCCGGCTCGTCCCGGCCGCCGGCACGGCCGGGTCGGCGCCGGGAGCGGAGCGGCCGCGCGTCGGGGCCGCGATTCGCGAGGGCCTCGCGTACGTCTGGCGGGACCGCGGCCTGCGGGCGCTCATCGTGGCCGCGGCGCTCATCGGCTTCGCCTCGCAGGGGCCGCTGGTCGTCGGCCTGACCACGCTCGCCGACGAGCGCTTCGCCGGGCCCACCTCGTTCGGGGCGATGATCTCCGCCGCCGGCGCCGGCGCGGTCGCCGGATCGCTCGGCGGAGGGGCGATCGGCGCGCGGCTGAACCGGCGCCTGGCGCTCGTGGTCGTGTGGAGCGTGACGGGCCTCGTCATCGCCGGTCTCGGCTTTGCGGAGAGCGTGGCGCAGGCGGCGGTGCTGGCCGGCGTCATGGGGGCGGGCGGCGCGGTGGTGAACGTCATGCTGGTCACCTGGCTGCAGTCGCGCACGGAGCCGTCGCTGCTGGGCCGGGTGATGAGCGTCGTGATGTTCGCCGCGGTGGGACTGACCCCGCTCTCCTACGCCGTGGCCGGCTTCGTGGCCGAGGCCCACGTCACCGCGATGTTCGTCGGTTCCGGGACGCTGGTCGTCGTCGTGGCGGGCGCCGCGGCGGCGAGCGGCGCGCTGCGCCGACTGTGACGGCGGCCGCGGGCCGGTACGGCAGGACCTCCGCGCGGGCGAGTCCGGAGGGCACTCGCCGCCCCTCGGGTCCGGGGCCGGGCACGCAGTTGAGCGGCGCCCCGGCGTCGTTGATAAGGTGCGCGCGGAACGATCCGATAGGTAGGACGGCAAGGAGTACTCGATGCGTATCAGCCGTAGAGAGGCGCTGGCGGCGGTCGGTGCGAGCCTGGGGACCGCGGTCGCCGCGCCGGCGTTCCCCGCCATCCTGCAGTCGCGTCCGCTGCGCATCGGGGCGCTCATCTCCCAGCGGGACGCGCAGGGGCAGGACGAGTTGATCCAGCCCTACGACGGCCAGATGCGGCTGGGGCTGGAGCTGGCGGTCGCCGAGCTCAACGCCGCGGGGGGCATCCTCGGGCGGCAGGTCGAGCTGCTCGTCGCCGACGACGAGGGCAGCCCCGCGCCGGGCGCGCGGGAAGCGCTGCGCCTCATCCGCGACGAAGGGGCCGAGGCCCTGGTGGGCGGCGTCGTCATGGCGATGCCGCCCTACCTCGATCGGGCCCTCGAGCGCGAGGGGCTGGACGTACCGGTCGTGCACGCCGCCCAGACGCCGGGGACCTACTGCGGGCGGGTCGCCCACTTCGCGTCGACCACGCTGCAGGCGATTGCGACGCTGGTCGAGCACCGCGGCCCCGGCGCGCGGCGGCGCACGTTCCAGGTCTCCGACTGGAGTCCCTCGCAACGGACCGTCTCGAACCAGTTCTACCGGCGCGTGCAGGGCGGCGCGACGGGCGCAGCGCTGGTCACGACGCCCATCCGCGGCAACCACCCGGGCGAGTACACCAGCCTCGTGCGCTGGGCGCGAGACCTCGAGGCGGAGAACTTCTGGATCTCCATCCCGCGGCCCTATGCCGTGAACGTCGTGACACAGGCCCACGCGCTCGGCCTCGCCTCCGAGTTCGCGTACCACTTCCTGGAGTTCAGCGAATGGCAGGCCTCGCGACTCCCGGACGGCGTCGAGGCCTGGACGTCGGTGCCCTTCGTGGCGAGCGAGGACCGCGCCGGCGTCCGCGAGTTCGTCGCGCGCGCCCGCCGGCACGCGGGCGACGACCTGGTCACGCACGTCGCGTTCTCGCACCACACCGCCATCCGCGCGCTGGCTCGCGCCATGGAGGAGGCCGGCACGACCGCGGCGGGCCCGGTGCGGGCGGTGCTCGACGGCCTCCGCCTGGAGGTGGCGACGGGCGAGCTGGCCCTCGGGGCCGGCGGGTACGCTACGATGCCGATGTACGTGTCGCGCGCGACGCGCGGCGGTCTGGAAGTCGCACAGCGGTTCGAGGCCGCGGCGCCCGGCGCGACCTGCGCGTGATTCCCTGCGTACGAGGGGCCGAGGGGCGCAGTTGAGCACACCAGGGCACCGGCGGCGGCGCGCACTCGGGGCCGCGCTCGGTGCGTCCCTGCTGCTGGCTCCGGCGGCGGGGGCCCAGTCCCTCGCCGACCGTCTGGCCCCCCTGGCGCTCGAGCTTGAGGACATCGTGACCCCGGCGCCCGAGCGCTGGTGCGCCACCCCGCCCCTCCCCCTGCCCTGGGCCGCGACCCCGTTCGCGGCCGATCCCGCGCGCGCCAACGCGGCGGGCGACATGGAGGCGCTCCCCGACGGCTGGCCGCTCCGGGCCGATCAGTCGCCCCGCTTCCTGCATCCGACCCAGGAGGGCTCGTTCGGCTTCACCGACCTCCTGGTGCTGGGCGACCACGCCACGGTGACGTTCGAGCGCGTCGACCCGGAAGCCGAGGACGACCACACGGCCGAGACGTGGACGCGCACGCGCACGGACACGGTGGCCGGGCACGTGGTGAGCGTGTTCAGCCCGACATGGGACGCCGGCGTGCTCCGCGAGACGCTGCGGCGCTACTCGTGGGGGGTCGACGTGCCTTCGCTCTACTGGGGCCGGCTCGCCGTGCCGGGCAGCACCGACGGCGAGCACGTGAACGTGTACCTGGCCCTCGCGCCGTCGAACGTCCCCAGCTCGCCGGTGGTCGGCATCGACGGCAACGTGCAGTACGCCAGCCACGTCGTGAACATCCGGGACGCCGACTTCGGCGACTCGCGCATCCTGGGCGGCGACACCGCGCTCAACCTCCCGGAGATCACGAAGCTCTTCTACCGCCACTTCGCCGACGAGTACGAGGTCATCGCGGTCGTGAGCCAGGCGACGCTGCTCGCCGGCTACTCCGGCTTCCACCAACTGGTGCGCAACGACATCGGCGGCATCGGCCTGGGTGTGTTCGACGAATCCGCCACCTACGGCAGCGCCGGGGTGCTGCAGGCCGTCGAGGGCTACCCGCCGGGCTCCTGGGCGAGTTGGGCGACCGTTCTCCACGAGCAGGGCCATCAGTACGGCGAGTACACCAGCGCCTGGAGCCGGGTGGGGCCGGCCGCGTTGACGGTTCCGGGCGCCTCGCCCGCCATCAACCGCCTGGGGCACGCGCCGGACGTGCATACGCCGCTGTTGACGCCCGGCGCGGTCACCTACGGCGCGGTGCTCGAAGGCAGCGTGCGCGTCGGGCTCGAGCCCGGCGAGACCGGGCAATCCGACACGTACCACATCGAGCACACCGTCCCGCTGGTCGAGTACCACCCGCTGACGCTCTACCGGATGGGGCTCCTGGCCGCCGCGGACCTGCCTTCGATGCGCGTGTTCGTCGACCAGGGCCAGTTCGAGGACGACACGAGCAGCGCGCCGGAGCCGGGCACGGAGGTCTCCGGCGGGACCATCGAGGTCACGGTGAACGACCTGCTGGCGGCGGACGGCGTCCGGACCGGCCCCGCCGTCGGCACGATTCGGCGCGCCGTCGTCTACGTGTCGCGGGACGGGCTGGCGTCGCAGTCCGAGATGGACGTCGTGAACTACCTCGCCCGCCGGCTCGGCGAGTCCTCGGGCGTCACGAGCTGGGATCGGTTCCCGAGCTTCCGGGAGGCGACCCGCGGCGGCGCCACCATGACGACCGACATCCGGCGCAGGCCGCCGGGGACCGCGGCCGCCACGGCGGCGGAGTCGGCTCGCTGCGCGAAGGTCGGGGTCGACGCGCTGGTGGGCATCGAGCTGGACGAGGAGTTCGGCGGCTGCCTCACGGCGGGGACCGCCGTGCAGGTTTCCGGCGTGCTGAACCTCACCGACGAGAACTACTACGCCGTCTGCCTCCGCTTCCGCCGCTACGGCGCCCCGACCGGGGACCGCATCTACGAGTGCGACGAGCTGAACGTCGACCGGTTCTCCCTCGACGTGACGTTCCCGGCGGACGAACCGGGCGGCTACACCATGGAGGCGTTCGCGTTCTGGCCGGACGCCGGCCCGCAGTACCCGCTGTCGACCTACACGGGCGCCGTCGAGATCCTGCCGGGCGGGTCTTCCGCCCTGGCGCCCGCCCGGCGCTAGAGCCAGAGCAGCCCTTACGTCCGCTTGGGGAGTCTGCGCGGGCACGAAGTGCCTGCGACACGTTCTACGGCGCAGACTCCTGGCGAAGACTCCTGGCCGCCAGCCCGACGGGCGGACGGCCCGCTCGGGCCGCCCACCCCTGCGGGACCCCTACTTCGAGGCGGCGAGCGCGGCGGCCTCGGCTTCTTCCTTGCGATGACCGGCGAGGATGTTCGTCAGCCCGTAGTTCCCCTCGTGGCAGGCGTACTCGTAGATCGGCTCGTCGATGCGCCGCATCGGGATCGACGCC
>JAPOWL010000122.1 GCA_026707615.1 Acidobacteriota bacterium
CGTCCCGGACGTTGCCCACCACCTCGCTGTTCTCGCAGAAGAACAGGCCGCCGTCCGGGTTCAGCATCACTCCCTGCGTCTGGAAGGGACAGGGAGCCATGCGGTGGTACCCGTTGGCGATCATGTCGGCATAGTGCAGGTAGACGTAGTTCTGCCCGTCGAGGATGGGATCGAGGCGGACGCGATCGAGAAAGAACTCGCGCATTCGGGCCTCGTCGGGTCCCATCGGCTGACACTTGTCCGCGAGGTCCGCGTTGCCCAGCATCGGGTCGGTGAAGCGGACCATGTTGTAGACGATGTCGAGGTCGTTCTCGCGCGCCCAGGCCTGGATGTTCTCCGCGTCGTCCAGGTTCTGCGAGAAGATGGTCGTGGAGATGCCGAAGTTGAAGTGCGAGTGCTTCCGCTGCAGGGCCTGCATCGCGCGGATGGTCTCGTTCGCCTTGTCGAAACCGGTCTTCACCCGGCGGACCGTGTCGTGCACGTCGCCGATGCCGTCGATGGAGACGCGCGCGCTGAAGATGACGCCCCGGTCGCGCGTCGCCTCCACGATCTCCGTCAACATCGGGATCGCCCGGTGCGGCGTGAGGCCCGTCGTGTTCATGCCGAACTTGCGGAGCCTCGGCAGCTTGTCGAGCATGATCCGGCAGACGTCGACGAGGTCGTTGCGCGTGGTCGGCTCGCCGCCGGAGACGTTGGCGTTCTCGACGTTCTTCCACAGGCGCGAGTCGAAGAGTCGATCGATCTCGTCCAGGGTCAGGTCCGACTTGCGGTCCCCCCGCGTCCAGTTGTTGCACATCTCGCAGCGGGCGTCGCAGACGAACGTGCAGTGGAAGATAAGGACCGTGGGCCGAATCGGACGGAATCGGGCGAGGTACGCGTTCACGAAGTCGCGAGGAGCGCTCGCTGCGGCCTTGGCCAAGTAGCGGCCAGCGTAGACCTGTGCCATCGCTCGGATCCTAGGAGCTTGCGCCGCAGAATGCAACGCAGTGGAGTTCCGCGGCGCAAGCTCCTGGGCCGGTGGGGGCTGGGGCCGAACACGGAGCCTGCCACGGGTTTGGCGGCGCTGTCAACCTCACCGCAGCCGCCTCAGGAAGCCGCGGGGGTTGAAGGTGAGCAGGAACTTGTCCAGCGACGCGTCGTGCGCGAACTCGGGGTGGCGGGCCAGGAAGGCCTCGACGGCTTCCATCGGGCCCGGCCCGTGGTCCGGCTCGACCGGATGCCCGTTGAGATTCGTGTCCTCGACGACGAGGTAGCTCCCCCGGCTGACCAGCGGCGCGTAGGCCTCGAGCTCGGCCAGCACGTGGTCCCGGCGGTGGTCGGAATCGAGCAGCACCATCACGGGCGCGGACGCCCCGACCTCGCTCCGCACGCCGGCCACGACATCCGGATCGATGGACGATCCGATCACATAGGTGATCCGCGGGTGAGCCGGAGCGCCCGGGCGCTCCACGACGTCCACGGTCACGACGCGGCCGGTCCCCAGCAGGTCGCATATCGAAGCCAGGTAGAGGGCGCTGCCGCCGAAGGCGGTTCCGGTCTCGACGATCACCGCCGGACGGACGGCGTGGAGCATCTCCTGGTAGAGCCACAGATCGAGGGGGCACTTCAGGACCGCGTGGCCCAGGAAGTACGTGTTGCGCCAGGTCATGTTGAATGCGCGGGCGTCGAAGTACAGCCGATGGAACTCGCGCACGACCGAGCGTTCGTCGGCGGGGTCGAGGGCGATGCGCCGATAGAACGCCCCGCGCAGCGTTCTCGCCTCGTGCGCCAACGCGCGCCGGATCCGGCGAACGGCGTCGATCAGGCTCATTGCACTCGGGGGCGGGACCGAAGGAAGAGCACCGCCCCCGGGAGGTTGCCCGCCACGCCGAGCAGCACGAAGAGCGTGGACAGGGCGAACGACAGCTCGTCGGGAACGCCCGCCGGGCGCAGCATCCACATGACGGCCCCCTGCGCCGGTCCCAGGCCCGCGACGGAGATGGGGAGGAGTATCAACACGATACCTATCGGCATGACGACGAAGTAGTACGAGAGCGGGATGTCGATCGCGAGCCCGACGCCGATCAGCCACGCCAGCAGGACGCGCACCACCTGCACCGCGAACGAGATCCCCACGATCAGGCCTGCGGCGGCCTTGCGCCGACGGAACCGCGCGACGGCTCCGGACACGCCGGCGACGGCCGCCGCCCACCTTCCTGGCAGCAACGTCAGCCCCACCCCGCCCGCGATGCCGCACGCGAGACCGGCCAGCAGCACCAGGCCGAGCAGCGCGTGCACCGCACCGGTCACGCGCGAGTCGATCGGCGGGCCGCTTCCCGCCGCCAGAGCGATGGCCCCCAGTGCGAGGACCGACGAGAGCCCCAGCCAGCGGTCGAGCGCCGCGACCGCCAGTGCGCGCGCGGCGTCCCCCGTGCGCGTTGCGAGCTCCCAGGTGCGTGCGACGTCTCCCCCGAACCCGGCAGGCAGGAAGCTGCCCAGGAAGGAGGACACGAGGAAGAGGCGTGCGCCGGACCAGACGGGCAGGTCGAACCCGCTCGTCCGCGCGAGCAGGAGCCAGCGGCCGGTTGCCAACACGCGGTCGACGACGAGGGCAACTACCAGGAGAGACCACAGAGCGCCGTTGATGCGGCCAACGGCTCCGACGACGACGCCCGCTTCGATGCGGGAACCGAGCCAGGCCAGGACGAGGATCGTGACGAGCGTCCGCAGAGCCAGCGGACCGAGGGCCCGGATCATCCGCTGCCCGCGTGCGGCTTGCGCGCGACGAACTCGATGGTGGCGAACAGGTTCTTGCGGACCTTGAAGAGGAGCTCGCGCGTTCCGGTGCGTCTCGCCAGGAAGTCCGTGCCGGGGAGGTTGGGAACGAAGGACGCGGCGGCCAGCAGGTCACGCGCCAACCCGGTCGCCGCCCCGATGCTCTCCACCGTGGCCTCCGCCTCGAAGCCGCCGTCGAGCAGCAGTTGACCTACCCGGCGCTCGGTCGTCACGAAGTTGTGCGTGTAGTCCACGTCCCAGAAGAACGTACGTTCCTTGGTGTAGTCGGGGACGACGATGAAGAGCAGACCGTTCGGCCTGAGCACCCGCCACGCCTCGGCGACGAACTCGCGGGCCGCGTCGATGCCGGACATGTGCTCCAGCACCTGGTCGGCGTAGACGGCATCGCAACTCGCGTCGGCCGCGGCGATGGGAGGGGCCCACGCCTCGACGACGTCGAATCCCCGCGCGCGCAAGGCGTCGGCCAGCGCCGGGCTCGCCTCGACGGCCCGGTAGCGCCAGCCGGAGGACTTCGCGAGCGCCCCGAACGATCCGTGCCCCGGCCCGATCTCGAGCATCGCGGCCGGCTGCCGGGCGTGCTCCATCAGCAACCGGAGCCGGCGCCGCTCCGTGCGCTTCTTGCGCGCCTCGCCGAAGCGGGTCAGACGGCGCTGGGAGAACCAGCGATAGAAATCGCCCGGCATGGTTCTCCCAACGCGCCGTCCGGGCGCGCTACCGCGGATACCTCCAGCGCCCGATCGAGTTCGCGTCGGCCGTTGCCTGCGTCACGTCGAGCCAGGAAGGCTGGGGATTGGGGCCGCAGTGACCGGCGATGATGTCGATGATGGCGACGTTCGTGCTGTTCTGCGCCGCGTCGATGGTCTGACCGGATCCGCGGTAGTAGGCGATGGCGTCGTGCGACACGTCGGGGCAGTTCCCGCGCTTGCAGTTGTAGCCCCAGCGTCCGCTCTCCTGGCGCAACCGCTCGACCGCGAGCTCCATGAAGCGCCAGCTCCCCCCGTGATCCTGGCAGGAGTTCCGCAGCGCGTCGGGGTGTTGCGCGGCCAGCTGCTGCAGGAGGGACAACAGGTTCGGCGGATTCCCTCCCGGGCCGAAGGGACCGGCCGGCCCGGTGGGGACGGTCCCGCCGCCGCCGTCGGCGGACGTCCGGAAGCTCGCGGCATCGGACCAGTCGCTGGAGAACTCGCCCGTCGCGCCGGCGGACACCGTGGCGCGGGCCTGCCAGAAGTACTGCTGGCTCGGCATCAGGTTGCCGCGCAGGTCCACGGTCGTCTCCGCGCCGCCCCGCATGCGGGTGCTGCCGGTCCTCGGGTCGCCGAAGGTCCGGCTCGTCGCCACCTGGACCTCTATCTGGACGCCGCGCGACGATATGCCCCGAACGGCTCCGTTCCGGACCCGGAAGTGCGTGCCGACGCCTACCGTGGCTCCATCGATCGGGGCCAGCGGCCGCGGCGTCGCGAGCCTGACCTGGCGCGTTCGGAACGACGCGACGTCCGACCAGGCGCTCGTCACCCGGCTGTTGCCTGCGACTGCCGTAGCCATCGCGCGGGCGCGCCAGTAGTGCGTCGTCTCGTCGGCCAGGAAGACGTTCAGGGCGAGGTTCGTGTCCCCCCGGCTGCGCGCGTGCTCGCGGTCGGTCCCGACGATGTTCGCGAACATGTCGTCCGTCGCCACCTGAATCTCGATCTGGATGCCCCCGACGCCCCCCCGAATCCGGCCCTCGACGGTCGGGTTGGTGACATTGAAGACCGTGTCGACATCAACGCTCGCGCCGGCGATCGGCGATCGCGGCGCGGGAGGACTGAGAACGACCGCAGCCGTGCTGAACGCCGCGTCTGCCGACCACGGACCGTAGGCCCCGTCGAAGAACGCGCGCGCCCGCCAGGTGTAGCTCGCCGCCCGGTCGAGGGAGGTCGCCACCCGATAGGAGGTGGAGCCGCTGCCGCCCGGCACGGTGGCCGCCGCCTCGACGGCCGTGCGGCTGCCGCCGACGACGTTGTAGATCTCGAACTGATATTGGAAGTTGTCTGCGGCGAAGCCCGCGAGGAAGGCTTCGTCGGGCTCCGCGTTGGTCACCTGGAGCACCGGGCGCACGTCCGGAATCTCGACGCCGCCCACCGGCGACGTGGGCGTCGGAGCGCTCGCCTTCAGATCCCCGCCCTCGCCGCCGGCCGCCTCCGAATCGTGGTCCACCTGGTCGACGGACGACTCGCGGGACGATTCCTTCAGCGCGGCGGCGGCCGGCACCTCGGGGGCGCCACCGAGCGCCGGGCCGGCGGTCGGCCTCATCGAGGGCAGGCTGCGCCCCGGACCGGTCGAGGGCGGGGACACCGCACCGATGTCGATCACGAGGCTGGTCGTCGTCGGGGAACCGGCGCCGCCGCCGGCGGGCGCCGTCCCGGAGGGGCTGAAGCCCCCGTCGACCTGCACGGTGATCCGGGGCTGGACGCCTTTCCCGGCCGGGCCGCCGGGCGACGCCGGGGCGCCCGAGTTGCCGCCGGCCGGGGTGCCCGCTGCCGGGGCCGGCGTGGGGGCGACGGGCGACGCGGTCTCTTCGCTGCACCCGATCCAGGTCAGCGCGACGCTGGCCGCGAATGCGCAGAGGGCAACTGTTCCCCACCTCGGCCTCACGAGCCCACCTCCGGGGCCGCGCCCGCCCGAGGGCGCCCGGAGAGGCAGATCGGGTCTGCTTCGCTCACCGAACAGCGTGTCGCCAAGCGCATGACGTTGATTCTAGGGGCTCGCGCCGCAGAACGCCAACGGAGCGCGTGGCGCAGCGCCAGGAGTCTGCGCCGCAGGACGCCGGCTGCGAGTGCCTCGGCGAGCACAGACGCGCAAAACGCGCCCCCGAGGGCGCGCAAGCTCCCGGGCCGGTCGGGGCTCGGGTCGGGGTGTTGACCCCGTGGAGCCGCCCCAGTATGATCTCGCGCCCTCGAAGCCGGTGGACAAGCCAGTCGGGAACCCGCTCCGCCGCGGCCGCCTTCGGCAGCCCGAGGCTTCCCCTCGCATCCTGATGCTCGCCCCGGAGCCCTTTTTCGAGCCGCGGGGCACGCCCTTCAGCGAGTACCACCGCATCAAGGCCCTGAGCGAACTCGGCTGCCGCATCGATCTGGTGACCTACCCCTTCGGCCGCGACGTGGCGCTGCCCGGGCTGCGCATCTATCGCTGCCCGCGGCCGCCGCTCCTGCGCGGCGTGCGGATCGGACCGTCGGCGGCGAAGATCCTGCTCGACCTCCTCCTCACCGCCACGGCCGCCCGGCTGGCGCACGCGCGGCTCTACGATGCCGTCCACTCGCACGAGGAGGCAGGCGTGGCGGGCATCTGCCTCGCGGAGGGGCTGGGCGGGCCCCACCTGTCCGGCATGCCGTCCAGCCTGCCGCAGCAGCTCGCCAACTTCGGGTACGACCGATCGACCCTGGTCCGGCGGCTGTTCGAGTGGGCCGAGACGCTGATGGTCACCCGGTCGCGCGCCGTCATCACCATCTGCCAGGAGCTGCAGGACACCGCCGCGGCCCTGGGCGCCGCGGACCGCGCGTCGCTCATCGAGAACGTGATGGGAGGCGACTTCGACGACGGGGCGCCGCCGCAGGCCCCGGAGATCCGGGCGCGCTACGGCATCGACGGCGACCGGCCGCTGGTGCTCTACACGGGCACGTTCGAGGCCTACCAGGGCCTCGACCTGCTGATCGAGGCGGCCGCCCTCCTCGGTCGCACGCACCCCGACGCGCGGATCCTCGTCGTCGGCGGAACGCCCGCCCAGGTCGCCCTCGCGCGCGGGCAGGCCGACGGCACCGCGAGCAACCTCGTCTTCGCGGGTCAGCGCCCCCCCGCAGAGATTCCCGGCTTCGTGGAAGAGTGCGACATCCTGGTGTCGCCCCGCACGAGCGGCACCAACACGCCGCTCAAGATCTACTCGTACCTCCGATCCGGACGGCCCATCGTCGCCACGCGTCTGCGCACCCACACGCAGGTCCTCGACCCGGAGACCGCGCTGCTCGTCGCCCCGCGCGCCGATGCGCTCGCCGCGGGCCTTGCGCGGCTCATCGACGACCCCGGCGAGCGGGAGCGCCTGGCGGCGGCCGCGCGTGCCCTCGCCTCCGCGCGCTACAGCCGCAAGGCCTACGTCGCCCGGACCGCCGCCGCCTACGAACGCCTTCTCGGCCGCCCCGTTCCGGCGAGCGGCGAGAGCCCCGCCGCCCCACCAGGCCCGTGAGAGTGCTGGTCACCGGCGCCACCGGATTCACGGGCGGCCACCTGGCCCGTTCTCTCGCGCGGCAGGGGCATCGCGTTCGAGGTCTCGTGCGGCCGGCCAGCCGCGATCGGGCCGCAGGGCTGAGCGAAGCCGACGTGGACGTCGCGCTCGGCGACCTGACCGATGCCGGCTCGCTCGCGCCGGCCTGCGCCGGCATCGACGTCGTGTACCACATCGCGGCCACCTACCGCACCGCGGGCCAACCGGATTCGGCGTACCGTGCGGTGAACGCGGAGGGGACCCGCGCGCTGCTCGACGCCGCGCGCCGGGCCGGCGTCGCGCGCTTCGTGCACTGCAGCACGGGGGGCGTCCACGGGCACATCGAGCGTCCGCCCGCGGACGAGGATGCCCCGCTGGCGCCGGGCGACGTCTACCAGCGGTCCAAGCTGGAGGGCGAACGCATCGCTCGTGCGGCCGGCGAGGCGGGCGCGCTCGAGGTCGTGGTGGCGCGGCCGATCGGGATCTACGGCCCGGGCGACACGCGCTTCCTGAAGCTGTTCCGCGCCCTCGCCCGGCGCCGCTTCCCGATGCTCGGGAGCGGCCAGGTCTTCTACCACCTGACCTACATCGACGACCTCGTCGAGGGGTTCCGGCTCTGCGGCGAGACGCCGGCCGCGGCCGGCCGGACGTACATTCTGGGCGGCCCGCGCTACACGACCCTCGCGGAGCTGGTCCGGGCCATCGCGGCCGAGCTCCGGGTGCCGCCGCCCCGATGGCGCGTGCCGGTCTGGCCGGTGTGGCTGGCGGGGGCGCTCGCGGAGGCGCTCTGCGTGCCGCTCGGCATCGAGCCGCCGCTCTACCGCCGGCGCGTCGACTTCTTCACCAAGAGCCGCGCCTTCGACACGGGGCGCGCGCGGCGCGAGCTGGGCTTCGCGCCGGCCGTCGACCTCGCCGAGGGGATTCACCGCACCGCGGCGTGGTATCGGGTACAGGGATGGCTCTAGAATCGCGGCGTCTCAACGTCGTCCAGATCTGCGACCACCTCGGTTGGCCGGGCTCGCGCATGCACGGCGTGAAGCGCCTCTTCGCCTGGATGATCCCGCGCTTCGACCCGGCGCGCTTCAACGTCAGCCTGATCAGCCTCCGCTCGCCCGACACGTCCGGAGACCGCCTGGAGGACTAC
>JAPOWL010000638.1 GCA_026707615.1 Acidobacteriota bacterium
GCGGCCGGCCTGCCGGCCGGCGTGCGAGAGGTGGAGGTGGCGCTCGTCCCGGGCTCGGGTTGCCTTCGCCCGCCGCGCTGCGGCGTCGACGGTCCGGGGAACGCGCTGGTGTTCGACCGGCGCGGCCGTTCGGAGCTGGTTCGCGTGACGCGCGCCCGCGGGCCGTCGGTCACCCTGCGCCGTCATGGCGCGGGTGGGGGGGACGCCTTCCCGGCCGGTGCCTCCATCCTGTCCGTCGCCGTCCGAGGCTACGTCCTCGATCGCCGCCGCGGCCAGCTGCGCAGGCACGGCGGCACGGCGCTCACGCTGCCCTTCGTGGACGGCGTGGTGGACCTGGACGTGCGCTACTTCGGCGGGCCGCTGCCTGCGCTGACGCCGGCTTCGTCGGTCGGCGACGCCGTCGGGCGCGTTGCGGCGCCGTGCCTGGTGGCCGCGGCGGGGGGCGGCCGGCCGGCTGCTCCGCCGCCGTCGATTCGGGAGTTGCCCGCGGCCGAGCTCGTCGACGGCCCGTGGTGCGGCGGCGGCGTGCCGTTCGACGTCGACCTGTTCCGCGTCCGGCGGGTGCAGGTGACCATCCGCCTGCGCGTTCCGGAGGACGCCTGGCGCGGACGCAGCCTTCTGGGCTCCGGTCCGCCGCGGCCGTCGCTCCGCCGCGGGTCCGTCCCGGACCGGACCGTGCGCTTCGACGTGGCGCCGCGCGCCCTGGGGACCTGGTGAGCAGCGCCGGCCGGTTCGCGAGCACGGATGGGATCGCGCTGGTCGTGGCGCTGATGGCCTCGGTCGTGCTGCTGGGGGTCGTCGGCGTGCTCGTGCCGCTGGCCACCACCGAGGTGACGATTGCTGCTCACCACCGGCGTGCCGTCGAAGGGCTGTATGCGGCCGAGGCGGCCCTCGCATGGACGGTCGGCGAGCTGGCTCCGGCCCCCGCCTGGCGCGCGGCCCTGGCAGGACGGCGATCCGGATTGTGGGCCGGAGCCCCGGAGTTCCGCCTGGCCGACGGTTCCCGCATTCTGCTCGACCAGCGCACGGCGGCCCTGCGGCGCGACGGGGCCGGCCCCGGCCGGGCCGGTCGCGGGCTTCCCTGGTCGCTGTTCGGGCACGGGACGCTGGACGGCCTGATGCCGCTTCCCGCCGGGTATGGCGAGTGGCGCGTCGCCGTCTGGCTCGCCTCCGAGCCCGGCTCGTCGAACGGCGACGTCGCGGAGCCCGGCCGCGCGCTGGCGGTGCATGCTGCCGCGTTCGATGCCGGGCTCGGCCATCGCGCCGTGCAGGCCGATCTGGTCCGCCTGGTTCCGCCGCTCCCGGCCGAGGATGCGGCGGCGGGATTCGTGCAGGTGCTCTCCTGGCGCATCGTGCGCTGACGGCACGCCCGCGCGCGACGGCGGAACGGCATGCCCGGGGCCCGCCGGACCGCTCAGGAACGCATGCCGATGGCCCGCAGGGCGCGCGCCAGCTCCGCCTCGGTCACGTCGTTCACGATCTCCGTGGCGCCGATCCGGGTGGGGAGAATGACGTGCAGGGTGCCGCGGAGCACCTTCTTGTCGCGGCGCGTGGCCTGCACGACGTCCGCGGCGGACAGGTCGCGCACCGATGGCAGCGGGCCCAGCCGGGCAATCAGGGCGGCCATCGCGTCGCGGTCCGCCCGGTCGAGGGCGCCGCGCCGGACCGCGAGGTCCGCCACGGCCAGCATGCCGTAGCCGACCGCCTCCCCGTGACGGAAGCGGCGGTAGCGGGTGACCGCCTCGATCGCATGACCGGCGGTGTGTCCGAAGTTGAGCAGGCGGCGCAGGCCGCCCTCCCGCTCGTCCTTCGAGACGATGTCGGCCTTGGTGCGGCACGACGCCGCGATGATGGGGACGAGCGCCTCGGGCTCGCGGGCGAAGATGGCGTCCAGGTCGCGGTCCACCCGCTCGAACAGGCTGGGGTCGGCGATCACGCCGTACTTGATGACCTCGTAGAGGCCGGCCCGGAACTCGCGGCGGGGCAGCGTCCGGAGCAGACGCGGATCCGCGATGACGGCGAGCGGCTGATGGAACGCTCCGATGAGGTTCTTGCCGAGCGCGTGGTTCACGCCGACCTTGCCTCCGACCGCGGCGTCGACCTGCGCCAGCAGGGTGGTCGGCACCTGCACCAGGGCGACGCCGCGCAGGATGGTGGCGGCGGCGAAGCCGGCCATGTCGCCGATGACCCCACCGCCGACCGCGACGACGGTGGCGGACCGGTCGGCGCCGGCGAGCAGCAGTTCCTCGTAGATGCGCGCCACGGTACGCGTCGTCTTGGACCGCTCCCCGTCCGGCACGAGGATTACGTGCGCGCCGGGCACCGCCCCCTCGATGGCGCGGCCGTGGGCGCGCCAGACCGTCGGGCTCGACACCAGGAAGCGGCGGCCGCTCGCGCCGGCCTCGTCGAGGAGGTCGCCGAGGTCGTCCGTCAGCCTCTCTCCCACGTGCACCGGGTAGGAGCGGGAGGGCGTCTCGACATCAATCCGCAGGGCCCGCATCGCGGCTGCCAGCATAGCAGCCGCGGCCGGTCGATATAGACTGTGCCGCGCGGAGGCGCCGGACTGCCCGTACGACGGGCGCGGAGTCGCGCCGCACCGCGCGCGATGCAGGACGCTGCGCGAGCGCGACTCCCGAAGCGCCCGTGGGCGGCAACGAGGAAGACAGAGCGATGGCGGCCAAGCAGGGTGCGTTCGTCACGGAGATCACGCCGCGGTCGGAGGACTTCTCCCGGTGGTACACCGACGTGATTCGCCGGGCCGAGCTGGCGGACTACTCGCCGGTGAAGGGAAGCATGGTCATCCGGCCGTACGGCTATGCCGTCTGGGAGCTGATGCAGGCGGAGCTCGACCGGCGCTTCAAGGCGACGGGCCACGTCAACGCCTACTTCCCGCTGTTCATTCCGGAGAGCCTCCTGCGCAAGGAGGCCGCCCACGTCGAGGGATTCGCGCCCCAGGTGGCATGGGTTACGCGCGGCGGCGACGAGGACCTCGAGGAGCGGCTGGTCGTGCGCCCGACCTCGGAGGCCATCATCGGCACGATGTACGCCAAGTGGGTCCAGTCGTGGCGGGACCTGCCGATCCTGATCAACCAGTGGGCCAACGTCGTCCGCTGGGAGAAGGTGACCCGCCTTTTCCTGCGCACCACGGAGTTCCTCTGGCAGGAGGGCCACACCGCGCACGAGACCGAGGCCGAGGCGGAGTCCGAGGCGCTGCGCATGCTCGGCGTCTACCGGGAGTTCGTCGAGCAGGAGCTGGCGATGCCGGTGCTCGACGGGCGGAAGACCGACAGCGAGAAGTTCGCGGGTGCCGTCCACACCTATTCCATCGAGGCCCTGATGGGCGACGGCCGCGCCCTGCAGGCCGGCACGTCGCACCACCTCGGGCAGAACTTCGCGAAGGTCTTCGACATCAAGTTCCAGGCTCGCGACAAGTCGGTGCAGTACGTCTGGCAGACGTCGTGGGGCATGACCACCCGCCTGATCGGCGGGGTCATCATGATCCACGGTGACGACAGCGGGTTGATCCTGCCGCCGCGCATCGCGCCCCACCAGGTCGTCGTGGTGCCGATTCCGAGAGGCAACTGGCGGGAGACGGTGCTTCCCCGGGCGCAGGCGATCGCGGACGAGCTGCGGGAGGCCGGCACGCGGGTCATCGTGGATGACCGTGAGGAGTACTCGCCGGGGTGGAAGTTCGCGGAATGGGAGTTGCGCGGCGTGCCGCTCCGGTTGGAGATCGGACCGCGCGACATCGAGCGCGGTCAGGTCGTCCTGGTGCGGCGCGACACGCGCGAGAAGCTCCCGACGTCGATGGAGGGCCTCGCCGAGCGCGTTCGTACCTTCCTCGAGACGCTGCAGCAGGAACTCTTCGAGCGGGCGCGGCGCTTCCGGGACGAGCGCACCCTGCGGGCGACCAGCCGCGAGGCCTTCCGGGAGCTGCTCGAGGGGCGTCCCGGCTTCGTCATCGCGCCCTGGTGCGGCAGCGGCGACTGCGAAGCGCGGATCAAGGCCGATACCCAGGCGACCATCCGCAATATCCCGCTCGATCCGCCGGACGCCTCCGGTCCATGCGTCGAGTGCGGGGCGGCGGGTCAGGTCGACGCGTGGTTCGCCAAGTCCTACTGAGCGAGCCGCACCCCGGCAGCGCCCGCGGATCGAGTCTCCGGCTTGCTTCCCGCGCGTTCACGTGCGCGGCGCCTTCCTCTTCCATCGCCCACCCGAACGCGGGGCGCAGGCGGTGGTTGCCGCCCCCCGCGCGGCCTGCCTACTCTTCGTCGGCGTCGCGACGGCCGAAGGCCCAGGCGATGAAGATGCTCAGCCCGTAGAGGGCCATCATCGGCGCCGCCATCACCGTGAGCGTTACCGGGTCACCGGTAGGGGTCAGCACCGCGGCGAAGACGAAGATGCCGAGGATGGCGTACTTGGTGCTGCGGATCAGCAGGCCCGACGTCACGACCCCCATGCGCGCCAGGAAGAAGACCACCGTCGGGAGCTGGAAGACGACGGCGCAGGCCAGGGCCAGCCGCACGTAGAGCGAGAACGCGGGCTGGATGCGCGGCGCGAAGGTCAGGAACGGCGTGTCGAAGCTGGCGAAGAATCTCCAGGCGACCTGGAAGAGCACGTAGTGGGAGAAGAGCGCCCCGCCGATGAAGAAGGCGCTGGCGAGGCCGACGAAGGGGATTGCGAACTTCTTCTCGTGGACGTAGAGCCCGGGCGCCACGAACTGCCAGACCTGCCACAGGACGTACGGGCTGGCGACGAGGAGGCCCGCGAGCGCGGCCATCTTGATGTACAGGAAGAACGCCTCCGCGGGCTCGGTGAAGATGAGCGTGCCGCCGTCCGGGAGCACCTCCGTCAGGGGCTCCATGATGAACTCGAAGATGTACGCGACGAACCCGAAGCAGACGAGCACGCCGACGACGAGGGCAATCAGCGACGCGATGAGCCGCTTGCGGAGCTCGTCGAGGTGGTCCAGGAACGACATCTTGCCGCCTGCCTCCTCGAGCTCCTCGGAGGGCTGCAGGCTGGCGTCGTCGGGATCGGGGGGTTCCTGTACCGGAAACGGGGCGGTCGCCATCGCGGATGAGCTCGGGGGCGGGTCTAGGTGCCGACGTCCGGCTTCGTCGTCGGCGGCGTCGAGACCGGCACCGGCCCGGACGGGGATGCGGGGGCCGCCGATGCGACGGGTGCGGACTCGTCCGTTGCGGACGTCGCGGATACGGCAGTGGCGGACCCGGGCGTGTCGGAGGCGGACGCGTCGGACACGGATTCGGCCTTCTCGGGCGCCGACGATGTCGACCCGGCAGCGGCCGGCGACGCCGGTGCGGGCTTCGTGCCGCTCGCCGGTGCGGGCTTCGTGCCGCCTGCCGGGGCGGGCGCGGGTCGCCGTTCCTCGATGCGGATCTCGTCCTCGAGGGTGTTGCGGAGGTCGTTCGAGGCGCGCTTGAACTCGCCGAGGCTCTTGCCCAGCGAGCGACCGAGCTCCGGGAGCTTCCGCGGGCCGAAGACGATCAGCGCGATGACGAGGATGATGATCATCTCCGGCATGCCGATTGAGCCAAACATCTTGACGCTCCTTGGACCTGCGGCGAGCCCGGATCAGGCCCGTCCCGCATTATAGAAACGGCCTCGCGGAGGGGTCAAGCGCAGGCCGCGGCGCCGATCCGGCGAAGTCGTTGTTGCGCAGCGGCTTATCTGATAGCATGCCGGCCATGCGCGGCATGACATCTCTGACGGCGGGTATCGGCGTCATCGTCTTCTCGGCGCTCGTGGGCGGCCTGTTCGGCGGGCGGGTTCTTGCGCAGCAGGAATCCATGTCCCGTCACTTCGACGCCTTCGCGTCCGCACTCGCAGCGGTCGAGGCGCATTTCGTCGACGAGGTCGACACGGAGCGCCTCGTCTATCGCGCCATCGGCGGCATGCTGCAGACGCTCGACCCGCACTCGAACTTCATGGACCCGCGTTCGTACGCCCAGCTTCGCGAGCGGCAGGAGGGGCGCTACTACGGGCTCGGCATCCGCATCAACGTCCTCGACGGGCGGATCACGGTCATGAGCCTCTTCGAGGGCTCGCCGGCCTACCGGGCCGGGATCCGCGCCGGCGACGTCATCGCCCGCATCGAGGGCGAGAACGCGATCGGCATGAGCAGCGAGCAGGCGGTGCGGCGGCTGCGCGGTCCGCGGGGCAGCACGGTCAACATCGCCGTCCGCCGGGACGGATACGAGGAGGTGATCCCGCTCGAAGTGGAGCGGGACGAGATCAACATCCCCACCGTCCGGGCCTCCTTCATGGTCGACGACGAGACGGGCTACGTCCGGCTCGGCGACTTCTCGGAGACGAGCAACCGCGAGTTGCGCCGCGCGCTGAACCGGCTGCGGGCCGAGGGGATGGGGCAGTTGCTCCTCGATCTGCGCGACAACCCGGGCGGCCCGCTCGATCAGGCGATCAGCGTGTCCAACCAGTTCCTGCCCCGCGGGGACATGATCGTCTACACCCGCGGGCGCGTCTCCAACTCCGACCAGGACTACCACGCCCGCGACGAGAGCGATTTCGCCGGCCTGCCGATCATCGTCCTCGTCAATCGCAGCAGCGCGAGCGCCTCGGAGATCGTGGCCGGCGCCCTCCAGGATCACGACCGCGCCCTCGTCGTCGGCGAGACCACGTTCGGGAAGGCGCTCGTCCAGTCGATCTATCGGGTCAGCCACGGGGCCGGCCTCGCGCTGACCACGGCGCGCTACTACACCCCGAGCGGCCGCATGATCCAGCGTCCCTGGGACGGCACGTTCGACGAGTATCTGACCTACTCGCTGCGCGAGCAGGAGACGCCCGCGCGGGCCCCCGCCGACCGCAAGTTCACCGATGCCGGGCGCGAGGTCTACAGCGGCGGCGGCATCGAGCCCGACCACTTCATGGCCGGCCCCATCCGCGGCTTCGACCCCTCCCGCCTGGGGCGCTTGCTGGCCGCGCGGGGCGACTTCGCGTACTTCGCCCGCCGGTTCTCGGCCGTGGGGGACACCCGCATCCCCGTCGAGGGCACGGATCGGGAGCTCGTCGACCGCGGCTTCGGCGTGGACGACCGTCTGTTGAGCGCGTTCAAGGAGCAGGTGCGCAGCCGCGGCCTCACGGTCGACGATGACGACTTCGTCGCCGACACCGACTTCATCCGCGCGATGATCCAGTACGAGGTGGACCTCGCGCTGTTCGGCGAGGCGGAGGCCTGGCGCAACCTGTTCCGGCGCGACCCCCAGGCGCAGTTTGCCGTGTCGCTGTTCGGCGAGGCCCGCAGCCTCCTGGAGCTGTCCGACGACGCGCTCGTAGCCGCCGGCCCATAGGGCGCTCGCCTGCGGGACGGCGTGCGGATCGGGCCGTGCGGATCGGGAGTGCCTTGCCCCTCGCGGGCGGCCTTGCTACACTGCGGCCAGCGTGAGGGTATGGAGCCATTCCTGCGTGAAAGTCGCAGGTGGCCCCATCCCTCGTAGTCGTCTCAGCGCGTACGACGTCCGGGCGTTCCCAGCCGCTCGAACAGGTGGTGCGATGATGCATGGTCCTGTTTGTGCGGCTCGTTTTGTGTACGCCGCCGGGTAGTCTCGATGCGTCTGGATCACTTGGAGATAGCCGGCTTCAAGAGCTTCCCGGAGCGCGCAGAGCTCGCGTTCGACGGCGGCGTCACCGCCATCGTCGGCCCGAACGGCTGCGGCAAGAGCAACGTCATCGACGCCATCACGTGGGTCCTGGGCGAGCAGAGCGCCCGGAGTCTGCGCGGCGAGCGGATGGAGGACGTGATCTTCGGCGGGAGCGACGCGCGCCGGCCGACCGCCGCCGCCGAGGTGCGGCTGCGGCTGTCCGACGTCGCCGCCGCGCTGGCCGCCCTGGCCGGCCCCACGCGACCTGCGACACCCGCGCGCGGCGATGCGGGCGGGGTCGCCGACGGCAACGGCGCGGGCAGCGGCAACGGCAACGGCAACGGTACGGCGGCCGCTGCCGTGGACGGCGCGGGCGGCGGCAACGGGCACGGCCACGGAGGCGCGCACGAGAGTCCGGTCAGCGGCCCGGCGGGGGAGCGGGGGGCGGCCCCTGGGTCGCCGGGGCGGCGCGCGGG
>JAPOWL010000678.1:0-1504 GCA_026707615.1 Acidobacteriota bacterium
CCGGCGACCGCCCAGCCGGGGGACGTCGCCGCCCGCCGGGTCATGACGCTGCCGATGGCGGTGGCGGCGATCAGGTAGATGACGATGACGGAGACGGCAATCGCGTCCATGGGAAGACCCGCCCCGTGGTCCGACGGCAGGGGAGGCCGATCCAGAACCCCGGCCTGCGTCGCTCAAGCACGGGAACCGACCCAGCCGCGCCCCGTGATCACGCAGGCAAGGTGCCCGCGAGGGAGCAGTTTCGCGTCACGGAACCCCCCACGCGCCCGTCAGGGTGCGCCCCCGCACGCCCACGCGCCTACGCCGTGATCGCCCCCACGATGGCGTCGTAGGCGGCGCGCGCCTTCGCGCGCATCTCGTCGTCCGTGGCGTCCTGGATGGGATGCGGCACGTAGACGGCGCGGCTGGCCACGTCGGGCATGCCGAGGGCGCCCGACTGCCGCTCGGCCGCGTCGACGAACTCCGACGACGCCACCATCACGGTGGGGATGCCCCGCGCCTCGTAGTCGACCAGGTCGTGCACACTGCACGACGTGCACGACCCTCAATCGGCGAGGGCCTGGATGACCGCCTCGCAGCGCTCCGCGACCTCGGCGCGCAGATCCGTCGGCGCGGGCCGCGTGAAGGTCGGCTTGCGCAGGCGGATGACGTCGACGCCCGGCTGGCGGGCGCGGAGCAGCGACTCGAGCTCGTCGCAGAAGACGTCGCCGCGCGGTTTGGAGATGTCGACGATGCCGACCGTTCCTGCAAGCGCCGGCGGTCGGGAGGCGAGCTGCCGGCCGATCGGCTGACGTTCGTCGGTCGGATCCAGAATGACGGCGGAATCGTCCATGCTGTCTCCCCACGATCGGGTCGGCTCACTGTACCACAGCGGCCGGCGGCGTCGGGGAGGGGCGGCCGGCGGCGAGCCGCCTGCGACATCCCCTCGAAGCGCGCCCGCGCTCGACCGTGCCGGCCGCGGAATTGCCGGCGCCGGCGGAGGCGGTCGCGGCGGGCAGCGCTCGCGTGTCTACAGGGTCTCGCGCTTCCAGGCCGTGGCGAGGCTGTCCGCGTACTCGTTCCAGCGATGTCCGGCGTGGCCGGCAATCCAGCGGAGGCGGCAATCGGGATGGGCCCGGTAGCGCTCCAGCAGCTCCCGCACCAGCTCGAGGTTGCTGATCGGGCCGGTCTTGCGCTTCCAGCCGCGCCGCTCCCACGCCGGTGCCCACTTCGTGATCGTGTTCACGCAGAGCTCGCTGTCGGTGTGGACGTCGACCGCGGCGTCGCCGGGCAGCATCCTGAACGCCTCGATGAGCGCCCGGAGCTCCATCCGGTTGTTGGTCGTGTCCGGGTCGTGGCCGTGGGCCTTCGACACGATCTCGCCCCGCTCGACCCAGACCACGCCCCAGCCGCCGGGGCCGGGGTTGGGGACCGCGCTGCCGTCCGTGAAGACGCCGGTGACGGGGTCGCCGGGGTACTTCGCCAGCACCTCGTCGAGGGTCAAGTTCTCGTCGGACCGCGTGGC
>JAPOWL010000678.1:1514-8064 GCA_026707615.1 Acidobacteriota bacterium
GGCGGCGCGTCGGGCGCGCGGGGCCGAACGAGCGGAGCCGCTCGCCCCTCCCCTCGCGGCACGCTTCCTCGGGGAATGGAGGCGGCAGTACCGAGGCCGCCAGCCGGGGTAGCGATCGAGCGCCGCCTGGGCGACGTCGAACTCCGCATCGCAGACCTGGCAGCGAAACCGCGGCACCCGGTGAGCATACGCCAGCGCCGCCAACCCGTCGCAGGCTCCGGGTTCGGCCCCAGCCCCCACGGCCTGCAGCGTGCGCCCGCGGCACCCACTCCGTTGGCGATCTGCGGCGCAAGACCCCTGGCCGTGACTGCCCCGACGGGCGCGGAGCTCCTGGGGGTCAAGGCTCGAGGCCCGGTGTGATATGTTGAATACAAGCATCCACGCAGGAGGACGGATGGCCACCTCGATCCGATTGAGTCCCGATCTCGAGCGGCGGCTCGACTCGCTGGCCGCGCAGACCGGTCGCACCAAGGCGTTCTACCTGCGCGAGACCATCGAGCGCGGCCTGGACGACGTCAGTGACCACTACCGGAACAGCCCGCGAGCCACCCGCCCGGCGGAAAGAACGAGAGACGATCTGGCGGATCGACGGCGCGCGTTCCTGGAACGCGCGGCGCGGCTGCGGCAGGAGACGGGGGGCCGCAGGCAGACGCCGGCCGAGGAGCTCGTTCGCGAGGACCGCGCTCGCCGTAGCGGCATCACCTGATGCGTCTGGTGGTCGATGCCAGCGTGGCCCTCAAGTGGCTCGTGGAGGAGGACGACACTCCCGCGGCCCTCCGGCTGCTGGAAGAAGGGCACGACCTGCACGCACCGCACCTCATCGCCGCGGAGATCGCGAACGCCCTGTGGCGCAAGGTCCATCGCGGTGAGCTCGAACGGCGCGACGCGAGCCTCCTGGCCGGAGCCGTCCCCGACATGCCGCTGCGGTGGACGGCGGACGAGGAGCTCTGTGCGGGGGCGGTGCGCCTGGCCCTGGAACTGGACCGTCCGGCGTACGACTGCCTCTACCTTGCGCTCGCCCACAGGATTCGAGGGACCGTGGTGACGGCCGACGCCCGATTCGTCCGCGCCGCAGCGACAACCGCGTACGGCGATGCGCTCGTACTGCTGAGCGACGAGCGCTGGCCGAGAGTCGCCCCGTAACGCCGCACCCCGAGGGCTACCGCTCGATGAGGCGCGTCACCGCCTTGGAGCCCAGGCCGCCGCTGGCCCAGCCGCCGACGGCGGCGGAGAACTTCCCGGCCGTGCCGCCGGCCACCGCGATGAGGATGTTGTCGGCGCTCGCGAACTTCGGGAACGGGCGGTCGAGCGCCTCGGCGGTCGGACGGCCGTCGGGGCCGAGCCAGTCCTTCGGCAGCGCGCGAACGCCCGTCCCCTTCTGGCACTCGTCGTTCGGCAGGACGTCGCGCAGCTTGCGGGCCGTGACCTCCTGGATGCGGGCGCGCAGGTCGTCCTTCGTGTACCCGTCGCGCTCGAACGTGCGCACGTGCTCGGGGGAGACCACCAGCAGCGCCTGGTCCATCCCGTGCAGCTTCATGTGGGCGATCGCTTCGAGGGAGTAGCCCATGCTGGCCCCGAGCGAGGGCGCGCGGCGCGAGAGCTGGTCGCGGATGGCGCGCGGCGCCTCCGCGGCGAAGACGGTCACCGTGCTCTGGTCGCGGTCGAAGCCGCGCTCGACGTGCAGCGGTTCCCAGCAGCTCAACTCCTCGTTCTCGGCGATGCAGGCGCCGAGCTTCCCCGGCTGGCCGAGGGTCGACATGTCGACCTCGCCCGGCCGGCCGCCGCCGACGTTGCGCACCACGAGCTGCAGGGCGCGGCCGATGGTCAAGTTCGCGCGCGTGCCCTGGCCGAAGACGTTGCGCCCGGTGTTGAGGCCGATCGCGTGGCGGATGGGGCCGTTGACGATCAGGAGCGGCCCGACGAAAGAGGTCGTCGCCAGCACGCCGTGCAGGTTGAAGGCGTCGGTGCAGGCCGCCTCGACGGCGGCGATGACCACCGGCAGGTACTCCGGCCTGCAGCCGGCCATGACCGCGTTGACGGCGACCTTCTCCACGGTGGCGGGGGCCAGGTTGGGCGGGATCTCGGCGACGACGTCGCCGGCCGGTCGCGACGTGCCGGCCAGCATCCGGGCGACCCGCGCCTCGGTCGGGGGCACCACCGGCAGGCCGTCGGTCAGGCCCTGCTCGTCGAGGAACTCGAACGGGTCGAGGTCGGCCGGCATCCGCACCCGCCGCGACGCGAGCGCCCCCGCGTCGCGCCGGGCCGCCAGGCGCCGGGCGACGTCCGGGTCGTGGACCTTCGAGCCGCAGCCCGGCCGCACGTCGGGCAGCGACTCGCCCTCGCGCTCGATCGCCGGTGCCGCCACCCCGCAGCGCCCGGCCGCGAGGTTGACCAGGTCTTGCAGATCCGCCTTGGCGAAGCCCTCGAAGCTCGCCAGCACGTTGGCCTCCCCGTCCGCCAGCACGAGCGCGGGAACGGCGTCGAAGCCGTACTCCTCCGAGACCAGCAGCTCGGCGTCGAGGGCGTGCGGGAACGTCAGCCCGTGCCGCTCGCTGAACGCGGCGGTCAGCGCAGGGTTGTCCTGCGACACGCCCAGCACGCGCAGCCCCGACCCGGACAGGGCCTGGTGCACCCGCTCCAGAAGCGGCGCCGTCAGGTCGCAGGTCGCGCAGTCGTGCTTGAAGAAGAAAAGAAGAACGGCCGGTGCGGCGGGTCCTTCGGCGTCGGGATCGAGCCCGCACGGGGCGCCGGTGGTGTCGCGCAGCGTGAACGAGGCTGCTTTCTTGCCGGGCGAGGGAAGCGTGGACATGACGGCGCTGAGTATAGGATAGAGATTGCCGGCTCGACCGGGGCCCGGTCTCCGCCCCGAGGCATCCGGCGTTCCACGATGGTCTCCGCGCAGCAATTCGAGCGTCGCAGCCGGGCGCCCGGTGCGTCCGCAACCGAGTCCGGCGTCCCCGGCGCCGGACGACGTGCCCCGATCGTCACCACGCCGACGACGAGGGCGATGACGCAGGTCATGGGCTCGGCGCTCGCCGGATCGCTGGCGGTGTTGCTCGGCGCCGGGGTCGCCGGCGCGGCGCAGGCACCGCGCGAGCCGAACGGCGCCGCTCTCCTGCGCGTGTTCCTCGACTGCGGCCGGTGCGACGACGAGTACCTGCGCCGCGAGATCCGCTTCGTGAACTACGTGCGCGACCGACAGGACGCACAGGTCCACGTGCTGGTGACCCGCGAGGGCACCGGCGGCGGGGGCGACGCGTGGACGCTCCACTTCTACGGCGGCGACGAGTTCGCGGGAATGGACGACGAGCTGGTCTTCTACACCTCGCAGGACGACACGGACGACAGCGAGCGCCGTGCGCTGGCGCAGACCCTGCGCCTCGGCCTGGTGCGCTATGCCGCGCGGACGCCGCTCGGACGGGAGCTCTCGGTCGCGCCGCGACGCACCAACGCGCTGGGGGTGCGCCAAGTGGCGAACGCGCAGCCGCAGGACGACCCCTGGAACTTCTGGGTCTTCCGCACCCGGCTCAACATGTTCTTCGACGCGGAGGAACGGGAGTCGACGCGGTCGATCAGCGGGTCCGTCTCGGCCAACCGCGATACCGACCTGTGGAGGATGCGGGTCGGCTTCTTCACGAACTACCGCGAGGACACGTTCGAGCTCACCGATTCGACGTTCTCCAACGCGCGGCGCAGCTCGTCGCTCGACGCCCGCTTCGTCAAGAGCGTGGGCGAGCACGTCGGCATCGGCTTCGGCGGGTCGGCCATCAGCTCGAACTTCCGGAACCAGGCGCTGACGCTGCGCGGCGCGCCCGCCGTCGAGTACAACTTCTTCCCCTACTCGGAGTCGACGCGCCGGCAGTTCACGGTGACCTACACGGCCGGCTACAACGCCTTCCGCTACATCGAGCCGACCATCTTCGACGAGCTCGACGAGCGCCGCGCCAACCACGCGGTCCAGTCGTCGTTCGTGGCCAACGAGCCGTGGGGCGAGAGCGAGCTGACGATGGAGTTCTCGCAGTTCCTCGACCGCCCCGGCCAGCGGCGGCTGGTGCTCTACGGCGAGATCGACATCCGCCTGTTCCGCGGGTTCTTCCTCCGCCTCGACGCCGACAGCTCGTTCATCGGCGACCAGATCTACCTTCCCCGACGCGACGCCACCGACGCCGAGATCCTGGTCCGCCAGCGGCAGCTCGCCACCAGCTACGAGTGGCAGTTCCGGATCGGTTTCACCTACTCGTTCGGGTCCATCTTCAACAACGTCGTGAACTCGCGCTTCGCGGGCTCGAGCGGCGGCTTCACCCGCGCCTTCTGAGCGCAGAGGTCGGCGCCCCGCAGAGGCCGCCCGCCGGTCGAGCCACGCGTGCGGCCGCCCGCGCCCGGGTCGAGCGCGCACGGGAGCGGTTCCATCCCCAGCGGCGTCGGTGGCCGGCAAGGAACGTACGGCCCATGATATTCAATGCTCACTCGATACCCTGCACAGCTCGCCCAGAGGCAGGCTCCAGGCCGCGCAACACCCTGCCAGCGGGGGATATGGCCGGCATGCACAGATATGGCATGGGTCATGCCGTGATCTCGCCGGTAGCACCGCGAAGGCCGCAGGCGGGAGACAGGCATGCTCGGACCCTACACGCATCGGATCGACCCGGTCCTCCTCGACGTCGGCGGCGTCCACCTCTGGTGGTACGGCCTCGGCTTCGCGCTCGGCTTCCTCGAACTGCACCTCTTCCTCCGGCGGGGCGGCGGGCCGCTTCGCCTCTCGCCGCGCGAGGTGTGGAGCCTGAGCCTCTTCGTCGCCGCCGGGGTGCTGGTCGGCGGCCGCGCCCTCGAGATCGCCTTCGACGAATGGCCGTTCTACCGGGAGCACCTGCACCTGGTGCCCGCGTGGTGGCTCGGCGGCATGGCGACGCACGGCCTGCTGCTCGGCGGCACGCTCGGCGCCGTGCTGTTCGCACGCCGCTATCGGAAGCCCGTCCTGCTGGTGGCCGACGCGCTCGCGGTGCCGGCCGCTTTCCTCTTGGGCGTGGGGCGGATCGGCAACTTCATCGACGGCCAGATCGTCGGTGCCGTCACCGACGTCCGGTGGGCGGTGAAGTTCCCCGACGCGGAGGGCTTCCGGCATCCCGTGGTGCTCTACGACGGCGCCAAGAACCTGCTGCTGGCGGCGTACCTCCTCCACGTGGGCCGGATGAACCGGACCCCGGGCGCGGTGGCGGCGCGGTTCGTCTTCTGGTACGCCTTCCCGCGCTTCTTCCTCGATCTGTTCCGGGACTATCCCACCCATCGCCTCGCCCTGGGAACCGGTCAGACGCTGAACATCGTGATGGCCGCGCTCGGGGCGGCGGTCCTGTACCGCTCCCGTCTGCGGCGTATGGGCCGGCTGACGCGCACGGGCGGATGGGGGGTCGCCGTCCGGGCGGGCCGGGGCCGGCGGCCGGCGGACGCGCCGCTCGCCGCGCAGCGGCTCGCCTTCGCCGGCCTGCTCGCCCTCTGCCTGACGATTCCCAGCAACTGGACGCAGGATGTGCCGAGGCGGTACGGCGCGCGGCACGCGGGTTTGGAGCACTCGTGGCTATATCCCAGGATCGACACCGCGCCGCCGTCCGCGCGCCCGCCGGAGCGAGCCGGTGCGCCGCGGGTCGTGCACGAAGGCAGTGCGGCCGGTCCGTCGACCGCCGAGCGCGCCGTGGAGCGAGACAGATGACACGGATGCAGGTCGTCGCTTCGGCAACGATGGTCGCCCTCCTCGGGGCCTCACCCATCGCGCGCGGTCAACCGCTGACGCGGGGCACGGTCCGCGAGGCCGAAAGCGGCTAGCCGTTCCCTGTCGTCATGACACCTCCGGGGGCCACGACGCCGTACCGGCTGATGGGGACCGGGGTGCGAGAGGCGACGTGGTTCAGGGTCGACGTCTACGTGGGGCAGGATCCGATGTCGCGCGACGGCCGGCGAAACATCATCGCCGGGCTCGCGGCTCTGGTTGCCGCCCTTCTGCGGGCGGCGTGGATGCACGGCCCGGTCGACTCCTTTCTCCACGGGCGTCGCTCACCGCATACACCAGGCTGACGATGCCGGTCTTCTCGTAGGTCCGCTGCTCGGTCAGAGTCAGCGCGATCCGTGAGGTCGGCTCGGCGATGAGAGGGATGCCGCCGCCCAGGATGACCGGCATCACCGCCACCTCCACCGTGTCGACGAAGCCGTCCGCCGCCAGGCTGCGGAACAGGTCCCCGCCACCGAAGAGCCAGACGTCCTTGCCCGGCTGCTCGCGAAGCGACCGCACGACATCCCGCCAGTTCTCACCGACGATGGTGATCTTCCTGTAGTCCTTCTGCTGCAGGGTTCGCGAGAACACGAAGGTCCGCATACCGGGGGAGGAGCCGTCCCTTCCGCCGGTGGCCTCGAACGTGCGCCGGCCCATCAGGTAGGTGTCGAATCGCTCCGCCGCCGCCTGGAAGTCGATGTCGGGATCCATGACGATCCAGTCCGCCTCGCCGCCGGGCCCGGCGATGTACCCGTCCAGACTCATGGCACAGCCGTAGCAGATCTTCCG
>JAPOWL010000611.1 GCA_026707615.1 Acidobacteriota bacterium
AGGCTCCGGGTCGGCCCCAGCCCCCACCGTCCTAGGAGCTTGCGCCGCGGAACTCCACTGCGTTGCTTTCTGCGGCGCAAGCTCCTAGAAGAGCGTGTAGATGAAGGGTGCGGCGGCCGTGCCCGACACGAGTATCAGCGTGCCTACCAGCAGGAGCACGATGACGATCGGCGTCAGCCACCATTTCTTGTTGGTGGCCAGGAAGTCCCATAGCTCCGCCACGAGGCCAGGCCGCGAAACGCGAGCTTCGGCCTCGAACGTTTCCCTGCGCGGGTTCTGCCCTGTTGAGGATCGCATGTCGTCCTCCGTCAGAACTGTCGGAAGTAGCGCCGGATGTCGCCTTGAGGCTGGCGAGGAGTCCAGTAGCTTGCCGCGGGGCGGTCTGGCGTCCGTGCCAGCGGGTCGCCACGCGTCAATCGCAGGGCCAGCCCGATAGGAGTGACGACCGCAAAGTACGCCGCGGCCAGGGCCAGATGCAACGTGGTCCAGCCGATGGGATACACGGCGTACAGCCACGCGAGGTATATGCGCCGGCGGAGGGCCGGAGGGGACGCATGGAACCCGACCAGCACCGCGCCGGCCACCCACGCGGCCCGGGCCGCCACCGGCATCTCGAAGCGCCACTGGGCGAGGCCGCCCGCCAGGGCGATGACGGCCGCCAGAAGGACGCCGAACCAGCGAAGCTCCCGTGCCGTGGGATGCCGGTTGATCTCCAGCAGCGCCATCGCGAGTCAGTCGGGCCCGAACGAGCCCGGGTATGCGCGGGAGTCCGACGACGTCGCCGCGGGCTGCGCGTCTTTCCGGAGCACGGTCCGTTCCAGGACCAGTACGTCCATCCTGGTGGACAGGAAGCAACGGTAGGCGTCCTCCGGTGAGCAGACGATAGGCTCGCCCCGCACGTTGAAGCTCGTGTTGATGAGGACCGGGCAGCCGGTCCGCGCCTCGAACGCGCGCAACAACGCGGCGTAGCGCCCGTGGCGCGCGTCGTCGACCGTCTGCACCCTGGCCGAGTAGTCGACGTGGGTGACGGCCGGGATGTCGGATCGCGCCCGCTTCAGCTTGTCCAGCCCGCGCAGCTCCTGATCTCCGTTCCCTTCCGGTGCCCGGCGAGCCTCGCGCACCGGCGCGACCAGTAGCATGTACGGACTGTCCTCGCCCGGTCGTACGTCGAAATAATCGTCCGCCCGTTCGCGGAGCACGGATGGAGCGAACGGTCGAAACGATTCCCGAAACTTGATCTTGCGGTTCAGTACGGACTGCATGGTGGGGCTGCGCGCGTCCCCGAGTATGCTGCGCGCTCCGAGAGCACGCGGTCCGAACTCCATGCGGCCCTGGAACCAGCCGACCACCTGTTCGCGCGCCAGCAGGCCGGCAACGGTGTCGCACAACGCCGCATCGTCGGGGTACGTCTCGTAGACGGCTCCCGCTTCATCGAGAAACGCGCGGATGCTGCAGTCCGTCGCGCGCGGGCCGAGCAGCGACCCCTGCTGCGCGTCCGGCGTCCGCACCGCCCGCGGACGGTCGAGAAGCTGATGCCAGATGAACGACGCTACCCCGAGAGCGCCGCCGGCGTCGCCCGCGGCGGGCTGGATCCAGACGTCATCGAACGGTCCCTCGCGCAGCACGCGCCCGTTGCCGACGCAGTTGAGCGCGACGCCGCCGGCGAGGCAGAGACGGCGCATGCCGGTCTCGGCGTGCACGTGACGCGCTGCGCGCAGCATCGCCTCCTCGGTAACCGCCTGAATCGACGCGGCGATGTCCATCTCGCGCTGGGTGATGGGCGCCTCGGGCCGCCGCGGCGGTCCGTCGAAGAGCACGTCGAACCTGGGGGATGTCATCCGCAGCCCCTGGCAGTATTCGAAGTACGACATGTCGAGGCGGAACGAGCCGTCGGGCTTGAGATCGATCAGATGATCACGGATGCGCTCGATGTACTTCGGCTCGCCGTAGGGCGCCAGCCCCATCAGCTTGTACTCTCCGGAGTTCACCTTGAAGCCCGTGAAGTAGGTGAAGGCGGAGTACAGCAGACCGAGAGAATGCGGGAAGCGGATTTCATGCGTCAACTCGATCCGATTGCCGCGCCCGGTCCCGTACGTCGTGGTCGCCCATTCGCCGACACCGTCGAGCGTCAGGATCGCCGCCTCCTCGAACGGTGAGGGGAAGAACGCGCTGGCCGCGTGCGATTCGTGGTGTTCGGCAAAGACGATCTGCCGTTCGTAGCCGGGCAGCCCACGCCGGATCTCGCGGGGCAGGTGCAGCTTCTCCTTCGCCCAGGCCGGGACGAACCGGAGGAACGACGGGAACCCCCGCGGGGCGTAGGACAAGTAGGTGTCGAGCAGGCGCTCGAGCTTCAGGAACGGCTTGTCGTAGAAGCCGACGTAGTCGAGCGACTCCGACCCTACGCCCGCCTCGCCGAGGCAGTACCGGATCGCGTTGGTGGGAAAGGCGTGGTCGTGCTTCCGCCGGGTGAATCGCTCCTCCTGGGCCGCCGCGACGAGGTCGCCGTCGATCAACAGCGCCGCAGCGGAGTCGTGGTAGAAGGCGGAGATGCCAAGAATCGCCAGCATCACGTCCGGGAACATAACCCGGAAGACGACCGTCAGGCCACGCGGGACGCGGGAGGGGCGGGCTCCGGCCGCCGGCCTCGCCGGCGGTCCCGCTCGTCGTTCAGTTCGCCGGCCTCACTGCGAACGGAAGGCGCTGCGGGCCTCGAGGGCGGCGTCGTAGATGTCGCCGGGAACGCGGCTGCCGCGCCAGGTGGCGGTCAGGCGGTCGACCTCCGCGCGCAGGAAGTCGGCGAACATCGGGGGCACGGCGGTGACGGTCAGGCCGCGCTTCTGCATCTCGGCCACCGCCTCGCGGTCCTGGGCCGGGGCCGCCTCGAAGAGGAAGTCCTGCGTCTCCCTCGCCTGCGCGAGCAGCACCTCGCGGTCCGCATCGCTGATGCGGGCCCAGGCGCGCTCGGTCATCACCGTCGCCCCGAACACCGGGTTGAGGGGGATGTCGAGCATGTGCGAGGTCTGACGGTACCACTGGAAGACCAGGGCGCCGTAGGGCGGGCTCGGGTAGGCGTCGATGAGCCCGGTGTTGAGGCCCATCAGCACGTCGGTCAGCGCGAGCGGCACGGGGTTGAAGCCGTTCTCCTTGAACCACTGCACCATGCCGTCGTCGCCGGACGAGGTGAAGAGCTTGGCGCTGCGCAGGTCGTCGAGGCTCTGGATCGCGGTGGCCGAGAAGATGTGGGCCCAGCCGCCGTGGCCCCAGTTGAGCAGCACGAGCCCGTGGCCGGCCAGCACCTCGCGCAGCCGCGGCGTGAGCGCCTCGACGACGTGCTCCGCCTCGGCGTCCGACGCGAAGAAGAACGGAATGCCGAAGACGCCGAACGCCTCGTCGATGGCCGACAGGCCGGGCAGCGTCAGGGCCGCGACCTGCGGGTTGTTCATCCGCATCCGGCGGATGATGGTCGACTCGTCGCCGGCCGTGCCCCGCACCTGCACCCGGACGCGCCCGTCGGTGCCCTCCTGCCAGGCGGCGGCCATCTCCTTCAGCGAGCGGTCCCAGATGGAGTTGGCGGGCAGGATCGTGCCGAGCCGCAGGTTCGAGCGCTGGGCCGACACGGCGGCCGCGCTCAGCAGGAGCGCCGCGACGACGGCGAAGCGAAGGGCCTTCATGGTCGGATCTCCTGGTCGAAATCGAGCTCGTCGTCGAGCGGCTCGAAGAACAGGTCGTCGATGTGGTCGAGCAGCGACCGCGCCCGGCGCTGCGCCACGAGGTTCAGCAGGCGGTTCGCCGGCTCCGCGTCCGGGTCGATGGCGACGGCGGTCTCGAGGAGCTCCCGGAACTCGTCCCGGTTCTCCTCGGCGACGGAGACGCCGGTGGCAAGCGAGACGTAGGGGCCGGCGTCGAGGCCGTCGGACAGCTCGACCGCGCGGTCGAAGTGCTCGCGGGCCCGCCCGTAGGAGCCGCCCATCGTCTCGCCGACCGACTCCAGCGTGATGAAGGCCGAATGGAGCGCGCCCCGCGAGTAGCCGGGGTCGAGCGCGAGCGCCCGATCGAGCAGGGCGCGGGCCGACGGCAGGTCGGCCACGAGGGCCGGCCGGTCGAGGCCGAGCGAGATGGCCAGCATCCACGCCCCGCCGAGGTAGTAGAGCGTCTCGACGTCGGCGGCGTCGAACACCGAGACGGCGGCCTCGGGGTCCGTGAGCAGCCGCTCCCCGATGCCGGGGTGGTCGATCTCCACCGCCCGCAGCCCGTAGTCGCGGGCCCGCAGGTACATGCGGCGGGCGCGCTCGTTGAGCTCCTGCGCGAGGCTGTAGTCGTCCCACTCGGCGATCGCCGCGTCGGCCTGGAGGAAGGCGTTGGCGTAGAGCAGGAAGCCGGTGTTGGCGAACAGCAGCGCGTCCTGCCGCACGGGGTCGGCGTCGATGATCGACTCGATCGTCTTGAGCAGGAACGGCAGGGCGGCGCGCACGACCTCGGGGTCTTCCTCGGAGAGGTAGACGTCGGGGTTCACCAGCGTGGGGAGGACGGCGTTCACCGCCATCGTGCGGATCGAGCAGCCGGAGAGGGCGACCGCGGCGACGAGCGCGGCCACGGCCAGCACGCCCGCCGCGCCGGCGCCGGCCTCCCGGCGGTGCCCCGGCCTTCTCGGAATCCAGCCCTGCACGGGGCTGATCATACCAGCCGGATCCGCGGCGGCCGGCGCCGCAAAGGGGGCCGCGCCAGCTCCGGCGCCCCCGCGTGGCATGATCCCGCAATGGACCGCTTCGCGCGCATCCCGGCGGGCTGGTTCCGGATGGGAAGCGACGACGGGCAGCCGGACGAGGCGCCGGCGCACCGCGTCTGGGTGGACGCCTTCGAGCTGGCCGTCGACCCGGTGACGCGGCGGGAGTACGCGGCGTTCCTTGCCGCGACCGGACGAGAGGCGCCGCGCGAGTGGGACTCCCCCGCCCTGGCCGGTCCGGAACGGCCGGCGGTGGGCGTGAGCTGGAACGACGCCGTCGTCTACTGCCTGTGGCGGTCGTCGGTCGCCGGCGACCCGGTGCGGCTCCCGACCGAGGCGGAGGGGGAGCGGGCGGCGCGCGGCGGCCGCGACGGCGAGGCCTACCCCGGCGGCGACGAGTTGCCCGCGTGGCTGCCGAACCGCGGCCGTGGGCCCCTCGACGGACCGTGGCCCGTGACGCTCGGGCCGACGAATCCGTACGGCGTGCGCGGCATCGCGGCCAACATCCACGAGTGGTGCGCCGACTGGCACGGGCGCGACTTCTACCGCCGCTCGCCGGCCCGCAACCCGAAGGGTCCGGCCGGCGGCCGGCGGCGCGTGTCGAAGGGCGGCTCGTGGCGTCACGCGCTGACGATGAGCCGCGTCGCCGCCCGCAGCAAGCTCGATCCCGCGTTCCGCTACACCGACTACGGCTTCCGGGTGGCGCGAGACATCGGCACGGACCGCGGCCTCGTGATCCCGGACAGCTTCTTCGACCCCCTTCCCGAGGATCTGCTGGACGCTTTCGAGGGCGGTGGCTCGCTCGGGAGGCGCCCAGTTGCCCCTGGTCTCGCAGGCGATTCTCCGGCTCCAGGGCGGCCGATGTCCGAAGAGCTCGATCTCGCCCGGCGGGTCGCCCTGGCGGTGCGCGAGGCCGGCGGCCGCGCGCTGATCGTCGGGGGCTGGGTGCGCGACCGGCTGCGGGGCGCCCCCTCGCAGGACGTCGACCTCGAGGTCCACGGCCTCGCGGCCGATCGGCTGCGCGCCGTGCTCACGGGCCTCGGCGCGGTGAACGCGGTCGGGGCGAGCTTCGCCGTCTTCAAGCTCGGGCCGCTCGACATCGCGCTCCCCCGCACGGAGTCGAAGACGGGGCGCGGCCACCGCGGCTTCCGGGTCACGGGCGACCCGCACCTGCCAGTGGCGGAGGCGGCGCGGCGGCGCGACTTCACGGTCAACGCCGTGGCCTGGGACCCGCTCGCGGACGAGTACCTCGACCCCCACGGCGGCCGCGAAGACCTCCGCCGCCGGCGCCTGCGGATGGTCGATCCGGCGACGTTCGCCGACGACAGCCTGCGCGTGCTGCGGGCCGTGCAGCTCGCGGCGCGCCTGGACTTCGAGATCGAGGAAGCCACGCGCGCGCTCTGCTGCACCATCCCGCTCGACGACCTGCCGGCCGAGCGCATCTGGGGCGAGGTGGAGAAGCTGCTGCTCGAGGCCGCCCAGCCGTCCATCGGCCTCCGCGCGGCGCACGAGCTCGGCGTGGTCGACCGCCTGTTCCCGGAGCTCCTAGCGCTGGTCGGCTGCCCGCAGGAGCCGGAGTGGCACCCGGAGGGGGACGTCTGGGTCCACACGCTGCTGGTCATCGACCGGGCTCGCGAGCGCATCGACGATCTCCCCTACCCGCAGCGCGTCGCGGTGATGCTGGGCGCCGTGTGCCACGATTTCGGCAAGCCGGCGACCACGGCGTACGTCGACGGCCGCATCCGCTCGCTGAACCACGAGGCCATGGGGGTCGAGCCGGCGGCGGCGTTCCTCGACCGCCTGGGCGTCCGGACGCTCGACGGCTACGACGTGCGGGGGCAGGTGCTGGGCCTCGTCGGCCACCACCTGAAGCCGGGGATGTGGCGGACGGCGCGTGACGGGGTCGGCGACGGCGCCTTCCGGCGCCTGGCGCGGAAGGTCGACCTGGAGCTCCTGGCCCGCCTCGCCAAGGCGGACTGCCTCGGCCGCACGGGGGACTTCGACTGCTCCGCGATGGACTGGTTCCTCGAGCGCGCGCAATCGCTGGGCGTCGAGCACGCCCCCCCCGCCCCGATCCTCCTCGGCCGCCACGTGCTCGCCCTGGGCCTCCCCCCCGGCCCGCAGGTGGGCGCCGTCCTGCGCCAGGTCTACGAGCGGCAACTCGACGGCGAGGTGACGACGCTGGACGAGGCGACGGCGGTCGCGCGGGCCCTCCTCGCGGAGAGCCGGTAGACGGCCTACCCGTCACCCGTTTCGTTCGAGCTTCCGGCGGGTCTCCTCGATCAGGGCCGGCACCCGCGCGCGCACGTGGCGCAACAGGTCCTCGCCGACCGGAGCGATCGCCTTCCAGGTCGCCTCAGGCTCGATGCCCGGCGCCGGGTATTGCCATTCTCCGGCGTACTTCGTCAACCGGTCCAGTTCCATGGGGTCCGGCTGGGCAGGGATGGACTCGCCGTGTCCTTCGGCCTCCGCCCAGAGCTCCCGCAGATCGTGACGATGTCTGACGCGCTGACCATGAGCGACGATCAGAACCTTCAGCAAGCGCTCCATCGCTGCCTGCAGATTCTCGCACTTGTCGACCGGATGTTCCTCCCGGTTTGCGGTTCGCCACTTTCGCTCGGCCTGGTCGAGCCATTCGCGTGCGTAGTCTGGTTCGTAGATCGTGCTCCTGACCATCTCGCTTCCGTTCCACACCAGGTGGGGCCCCGTACGCAGGAGGGGGGCCCCTTCGCGCGCGTAGATCGTGCGTCCTTCCTCCAGCGCGGCGGCGTACACGTAGCCGGCGCTGCGCCGGTACCGTTCCGCGGTCTGGCGGTCGGTCAGCAGCACGTCGAGGTCGTCCCCGGTTTCATCGCATCGCCATCGGTGGTGGTCGTTCGCGTTCTCCCTGGGCTCCGGTGTCCTGATGACCAGCAGATCGAGATCGCTCGACCCGGTCATCCGGCTTCGAGCCGCGGATCCGAACAGGATGATCTGGTCCGGCTCGAGCCTTGCCAGAACGGCCGCGATGGCGGCCCTCAGCCGGGTCTCTCGCGGAGATGCGGCGGGTGCGGCGGGTCCTTGCTTCAACTGTGGGCTCCGGTCTCACCCCATCGTCCTGATCCTACCGGCTCGTCAGGGCGCGCTCCCTCAGGCGCCGCTCGGCGCGCGGAGCAGGTCGGCGAGAGCGGCGGGGGCGATGTTGCCGCCGCTGACGACGGCGACGGTCGGGCCGTCGGGCGCAGCCGCAGCGGAGGGCCCCCCGCCGGCAAGGGCCGTCCCGCCGGCGGTGGCGGTCCCGCCGGCGGGGGCGGACCCGCCGGGGGCGCTCCGCCATGCGGCG
>JAPOWL010000233.1 GCA_026707615.1 Acidobacteriota bacterium
GCGCGTCGCTGGCCAGCAGCGCCCGGCCGAGCCCCCAGAGCGCCGGCGCCGAGCCCGGCTCGATGGCCAGCGCCTCGCGGAACCGTGCCGCCGCGTCGTCGGGCCGCCCCTGGTCGAGGCGCGCCTCGCCGAGCTGGAGGAGCGTGGGGACGTCGGTCGGACGGAGCGCGTGCGCCCGCTCGAAGAAGGCGGGGGCCTCGGCCTGCTCGCCCCGCAGGAGGTGGAACTGCCCGAGGTAGTAGGGCCAGCGCGGATCGTCGGGCGCCAGCGCCTCCGCGTTCCGCAGACAGGCGATGGCGGCCTCCTCGAACTCGGCCGCCATGAGGAGCAGTCCGGCGTCGCCGTAGGCACGGGCGAGCTGCGCCGCCGGCGCCCCCGCCGCGATCCGTTCGGTGAGGGCCTCCCAGCGGTCGCCGACCTGTTCCCGGAGCGGGGCCGGGAGCCGGGAGAGGTCCGGGCGCGGGACGGCGTGGAGCTCCGCGGGAACCCCACCGCCGCCGCAGCTCCCGGCGAGGAGGCCGACGAGCAACGCGAAGGAGGCGGCCCGGGGCACCTACCTCTGCGTCAGCTCGACGCCGTCCCAGGTCAGCGCCCGGTACAGGTTGTTGGCGAACGTGATGACGATGGGCGCGTCGAGGCTGTACTTGTCGTCGTCGCCGTCGTAGTCGCGCACGGTGAGCTGACCCTCGAGATCGATGATGCCGTAGGTCCCCTCGCCCTCTTCGCCGTCCGCGTCCTCGAACTCGAACTTGCCGTCGCCCTTCAGTTCCAGCTTGATGCGTCCGTCCGCCGACTCGAACTCCACGTCGTCCCGCAGCCGGTTCCCCGGAGGCGACGCGACCATCTCGATCTCGAGCGGCCGCTGCGGCTGGCGGGCATCGCGCTGGTCGAGGTACATCGCCACGCCGGTCGGGGTGTAACCGGCGGCGTGGAACTCGATCACGTAGTCGCCCGACGGCAGGTTGACGAGGTTGAAGCGCCCGTCGTCGTTCGTGTTCGTCGTGCGAGGATCGGCGCCCTCGCGGCGGCCGATGACCTGCGCGCCCTCGATCGCGTTCCCCCACTCGTCGGTCACCTCGCCCCGCACGCGGGCCATGGTCTGCGCCTCGGCGTCCGCGACGTACGCCCCCGCGCCGACACCCGCAACCACCAAGCCCAGCAAGACGATTCGCGTCATCCAGCGATCCATGGTTGCCCTCCCTG
Source organism: Acidobacteriota bacterium (assembly GCA_026707615.1). GTDB lineage: Bacteria > Acidobacteriota > Vicinamibacteria > Vicinamibacterales > UBA8438 > JAGWAJ01. The sequence continues at coordinate 1,204 of JAPOWL010000233.1, forward strand.
TCTTCCGTGCGCCGCACCCGTCCGGCCGCTCGCGGCGGGTCCGAACGGGACAACGAGACAGCCGCATTGTATCCATCGGGCGGCGGGAGCGAAAGACTGTTCCCCCGCCCGGCTCGGGGCGCTCAGGGCGCCTGCCGGGCCACGGTGATCCGGAACGGGCGGTGCAGCCGCGCCACCTCGTCGGCGTCGCGCATCACCCGCACGCGGGCGACGTACTGGCCGGGAGGAAGATGCCCCACCGAAAGGTCGGCCGCCGCCGAGCGCCACGGGGTGTCGTCCGTACCGAGGAGCGCGGCGGTGGCGTAGGCACGGGCCGGACCGGTCTCGTCGCCCGCGACGTCGACGTGAACGCTGGTCCGCTCGAAGGCCCACGACGACTCGGCATAGACCTCCAGCGACGCGATGACGCGTCCGCTCGACACCTCCGGCTCGACGACCTCGAGCAGGTTGTCGAGGGACGGCCGCTGATCGGCCACCTGCAGCGGCCCGAAGGCGAGCGGCGTGTCCGAGGCCTGACCGGCCAGGAGCAGATGGTCGACGCTGCCCCGCCGCCCGAACCCGTCGATCGCCGCTACCCGGAGGGAATACCGCCCGCGGGGCACGGTGATCGGCAGCGTGTACTCGTAGCCGATGCTTCCGGGTCGCTCGGCAAGGGTCGCCGCCACCCGCCGCCGGCCCGTCAGGACCACCCTGCCGTCCGGATCGCGGAGCGCGAATCCGAGCGTCACGTCCTCCACGTAGTTCGCGTCGCTTCCGACCTCGGCGGCTACGGACACGCGGACGAGGCCGTCGTCGGGGTCGGGGAAGGCGTAGGTCGCGACCCGCAACGGAAGCTCGGTCGTAGCCACGGGCGAGCGCAGCATGGCCAGCAATCGCTCGTCGACGCTGCGCTCCTCTTCCGGCTCCTCGACGAAGCGCACCTCGCGCCGGGCCCGCACGCGCGCCCGGTCGCGCTCCACCGACACGCGGATGCGACGGCGGTCCTCGTCCCGGTCCTCGGGACCGACCTCCACGCCGAGCAGGTAGTAGCCCGAGATCTGTGCCTCGAGACGCTCGAAGATGCGTCTCGGGTTCGCGGTGACGCGAAACAGCTCCCCCCGCGCCACGGCGGCGGCAGCCGAGAGGCCGCGCTCCCGCATGTAGCGGTCCTGACGCGGTGACGGCGCCGGAAGCGGCTGACTCACGTCGGTAAGGGGCTCGTCGACCATCATCACGAAGAGCGTCGTCCGGGAGGCCGCGGCCAGATCCTCTATCTCGCGCAGCAGGGCCGCGTTCTGGTCGATGACGAGCCCGCCCGACACCCAGACGACGTGCTTCGGCCCCTCCACGTCGCGCAGGGCGCGCAGGATGCTCTCGATCCCGCGCCGGGCGTTGGTGGAGTGGAACTTGGCCTCCTGCACGATCTGCATGCTCTCGTTCCGCACCTGGAAGGCGCAGGCGGGGCTCTCGTCGCAGACTCTGTCGATGACCTCGTCCTCGAGATCGCGGTCGCCGTAGACCGCGATGCGGAAGGCCTCGTGCAACCCGATGTTCAGGGCGCGCCGGGACGGCTCCCCGAGTCCCGCCATGAGAGCGGTCTCGCGCCGGACGCGATCGTGGTCCGTGGTGAAGTCGATGTAGATGCCGGGCTGCGGGATCGCGATCAGCGCCACCTGATCGGCCGGGCTCAGCGCGTCGACGAACTCCGCCGCGGCCCGCATCAGGTGCCGGCCCTCGCCGGTGAGGATGTTCTCCTCGTCGACCGCGAGGACGATCAACCGGCCGCGCTGCTGCGCCGCGTTGGACGTATAGAGAACGTTCCGCGACCGTGGCACGGCGGCTCCCGCCGGCTGCGCCACGGCCCGCAGCGACACGTACTGCGCCTGCATGACGCGCCGATCCTCGCCGTCGATGCGGACACGGAAGTCCGACGCCGCGAGGTCGGTGATGGGACGGCCGTCCCGGTCGATGACGTTGACGTCGATCTCGATCACGTCGACGCCGCTGCGGAAGGTCAGTTGCCCCTCCGGCGGCTGCGCCGAGGCGAGCGGTGGAAGGAGGAGCGCCGGCGCGACCAGGGTCGCGAGGCCGAACCGTGCGATCGCTGAACGTCCCATGGCTGCCCCCCTCGACCGTCGCCGGCCGCGGCCACCGGCGCCGGCCCGCGAACCGATGCGGCTCCTCCCGGAGCGACTCGCCTCCCTGCCCGCCCTCACCGCGTCATGCGGTAGGGACGGTGCGCGAGGTAGTAGCCCAGGCGCTCGTTGATTGCCGCGGTGCGCGATTCGAAGCCCGCCGTCTCGCTCGAGCGCGCCGCCGCCTCGCGCGCCAGCGCAATCGCCTCATCGAAGCGCCCGTCCCCCGCGTACGCGGCGGCGAGCGTATCGAGCACCACGGGGTGCGTGCTGCCGTAGAGCGATCGGGCGCGCTCGGCCAGCGCTATCGCCCGCCCCACGTCCCGCAGCGCTCCTTCCGGCGCCGTCGCCAGCAGCCAGGCCAGCTCGACCAGGGCGCGCGGGGCGGCGGGATCGAGTGCGACGGCCCGCTCGTACTCGGCGATGGCGGCCTCGGGATCGCCCTCGACGAGCAACGCGGCGCCGAGGCTGGCGCGGGCCACCGCGTAGCCGGGGTCGAGGGCGACCGCCTGCCGAAACGCCTCCACCGCCTCCGTGACCGGCTCGTCGGCCTGGCGGCGGGCCATCAGCGCCAGCCCGAGGTTGTAGTGGGCCGCCGCCTCCCGGGGGCCGAACTCGACCGCCAGCCGGTAGTGCGCCAGTGCGTTCGCCCGGTCGCCGGTCGTGTCGAGAAGCGCCCCCAGGTTGTTGTGCGCCTCGCTGTAGGTCGGGTCGATCGCGATGGCGCGCCGGTAGGATCCGATGGCCTGCCGAACCGACCCCTGGGCCTGCAGCACGCTGCCCAGGTTGTAGTGCGCGTCGGGAAAGTCGGGAGCCAGCCGGAGGGCCTCGCGGAGCTCCTGCTCCGCCAGCGCGACCTGCCCCACCTCCATGTAGCGGACGGCGAGACCGGTGCGGCTCTCGTGGTCCTCGGGGTCGCGCCGCAACCGCGCCTGGTAGCCGAGAATCTCGTCCCGCGCCGACTTGACGCGCAGGGCGCCGGTCAGCGCGTCCCGGTCCTCCGGTCCGGCCGGGACCACCTGGAGCAGCAGTTGCGCCATCTCGTCGCTCGACTGCGGTCCGAAGACGACGCGCCGCGGGGGGTCGTGCGGGTTGCGGCGATTGGCAGCCGAGTTGTCGTAGACGTAGTGCATCTCGACCCGGGTCCCCGCCGGCAGGTGGACCGGCGTCCGGTAGCGGTACTCGTCCTGCCAGTTGAAGTCCCAGTCGTCGATGCGCAGCAGCATCCGCTCCGTGCCGTCCGGCAGCGTGGCCGTCGCCCGCACCTCGCGCCCCAGGTAGTGCGCATGGGGATAGATGGCCAGCAGGTCGAGGGCCACCGGCAGGCGGAAGGCATCCCGCACGACGTGCGCGCTCTCGCCGGCCGGGATGTCGATCGTCATCGACTGCAGGATGACGGACACCGGCTCGACGGTGGCAGGGGCGGCGGCGAAGTACAGGCCGACCTCCGGCTGCACCGGGACGGGCGCGGCTCCCGGCAGCATGTGAAGCTGCAACACGAAGTCGGAGCCGGGGGCCAGGGCCCACGAGAGCTCGTCCGACTGCTCGGTCACCGTCCGCCCGGGCGCCCAGCCGAGAACGTGGCCGGGTGGGAAACGGGCCGTCTCGACCATGAAGCCGGAGTAGCCGGGAAGCGGATCCTCGGCGTCCCGCCCGCGGGCCCGACCGGTCGTGTCGATGCGGATCGTCGCGTGGTGAATGGGGCTGGCGGGGCCGGGCCGGATCTCCACCGCGCGGACCCAGCGCTCCTCCTCCGTCGGGACCGGCAGCACGAATTTCCGGTAGACGTCCGACTCGCCGGCCGGGAGAAGGTACGGCTCGGGCATCGAGACCACGAGATCCGGCGCCCCGAGCTGCCAGCCGGCCGCGTCGGGCGGCGCGGGCAGCGCCCCTGGCGGCCCCGCGGGCGCTCCCGCGGCGGCCCAGCGGCCGATCGTCCCAATCTCGGCATCGCTCAGTCGCCGCTCGCCCTCGAACGCACCCGGCGGCGCGATCGGCTTCCAGGGGGGCATCACGCGGTCCGCGGTCGCTTCCGCGATCTGCGCCGCGCGCTGGCGGGCGGCGTCGTAGTCGAGCAGGCTGAACGGGCCGATCCCGCCCGGGCGGTGGCACCCTGCACAGTTCGCCGCGAGAATCGGGGCGACGTCCTCGGTGAAGGTGACCGTGTCCTGGGCGTAGGCGGTAGCGGCCGCCGCAAGGCTCGCCAGCCCCCACGTGAGGGCGGCGAACCGCGCGCCGCGGATGAGTCTCGCCATCATGTCGCCGGGCAGTTCGTCCAGCCGCCGATCCATGTTATACACCCTTCACGAACAATCGGCGGCTCCGGCGTGCGACACGAGGTCGGAGTTCGCGGGCTAGGGACGGAGGGAGGCGACAGTGAGAAGCTCAATCGTGCGGCGAACGTGGCTGGCCGGAGCGGCGCTCGCGGCGGCCGCCGGCGTGCTGTGGCTGGGCGGGGCGACCCTTCCCGCGGCCGGCGACGACGGCGTGATCCGCGGCATCGTCCGGAGCGAGGCCGGACCGGAAGCCGGGGTCTGGGTCATCGCCGCCACCTCCGATCTGGAAACGGTGTTCCGCAAGATCGTCGTCACCGGCGACGACGGCCGGTTCCTGGTCCCCGACCTGCCGGACGCCGACTACGAGGTCTGGTCCCGCGGCTACGGCCTGATCGACTCCACTCCGGTCGGCGCGCGGCCGGGCGACGACGTCGAGCTGGCTCCGGCCGTCGCCGCCGACCCGCGCGACGCCGCGGCCATCTACCCCGCGAACTACTGGTACGCGTTGCTGGAAGTGCCGGACGTGGCCGAGTTCCCGGGCACCGGCCCGCGCGGCAACGGCATCAGCCGCCAGATGCGCAACCAGGCGGAGTGGGTCGACCGCCTGAAGGACGGCTGTCAGCTCTGCCACCAGATGGGCAACCTCGCGACCCGCGAGGTACCCAACCTCGACGACTACGACTCGACGCTCCACGCCTGGGAGCAGCGCGTGCTGATCGGCGCTACGGGGGCCGGAATGAACGCCGGCATCGACCGCATGGGCCGGGAGCGGTCGCTCCAGGCGTTCGCGACCTGGACGGACCGGATCATGGACGGCGCGGTGCCGCCCGTGCCGCCGCGGCCGGCGGGCGCCGAGCGCAACGTGGTGCTGACGCAGTGGGGCTGGTCGAGCGAGCGCGGCTTCATCCACGACGAGATCACGACCGACAAGCGCAACCCGACGGTCAACGCCAACGGACCCGTCTACGGGGTCGACATGCTGGGCAAGCTCGCCGTCGCGGATCCGGTCCGCCACCTGGCGTTCGAGCTCGACATCCCGACCCGGACCCCGATGGACCGCCGCGGCACCGGCTACGGAGCCCCGACGGTCGCCCCGGTGCCGTCGCCCTACTGGGGTGACGAGGTCGTCGAGCGGACCGGCCCCGCCAATCCGCACAACCCGATGATGGACGCCCGCGGACGCGTCTGGATGACGTCGACGATCCGGCCGCGCGAGAACCCGTCCTGGTGCCGGGAGTCGGATCACCCCTCCGTCGAGCGGTTCCCGCTCCAGCGCGCGGGGCGGCAGATGTCCTTCTACGACCCCGAGCAGGAGGAGTTCGTCCTCATCGACACCTGCTTCGACACGCACCACCTGCAGTTCGCCGAGGATGCCGACGACACGCTGTGGATCAGCGGCGACAGCAACGTCGTGGGCTGGATCAACACCCGCCTCTACGACGAGACGGCCAACGAGCAGGCCTCGCAGGGCTGGTGCCCGACGATCCTGGACACCAACGGCGACGGCCGGGCCGGGGCCTACGTCGAGCCGGGCGAGGCGCCCGACCCGGCGAAGGACACGCGCATCAACGGCTTCGCCTACGGCATCATCCCGAACCCCGTGGACGGCTCCGTGTGGGTGGCGCGGCCGTACCCGAACCCGGTCCCCGGCCAGCTCGTGCGCCTCGATCCCGAGACGTGCCTCGCCGAGGTCTACGAGCCGCCGTTCGAGACCGACGCCGTGCCGCCCGAGCAGTGGGGACACGGACCGCGCGGGATCGACGTCGACCGCAACGGCCTCATCTGGACGGCGCTGGGCGGCAGCGGTCACCTTGCCAGCTTCGACCGCAGCCGGTGCGCCGTGCTCAATGGGCCGGACGCCACCGGGCAGCACTGCCCCGAGGGGTGGACGCTCTATCCGACCCCCGGCCCGCAGATGGCCGGCGTCTCGGCGGCGGGGAGCGCCGACTTCCACTACTACATGTGGGTAGACCAGTTCGACACGCTCGGCCTCGGGGCCAACGTGCCGCTGGTCAACGGCACGACGTCCGACTCGCTGATCGCGCTGGTCCCGGAGACGGGCGAGATGCTGACGCTGCGCGTCCCCTACCCGCTCGGGTTCTACACGCGCGGGCTCGACGGGCGGATCGACGATCCGGACGCCGGCTGGAAGGGGCGCGGCGTCTGGGCCAGCAACGACACCATCGCCAACTGGCACAACGAGGGCGGCAAGGGCATGACGAGCGAGATCGTCCGCTTCCAGGTCCGTCCGCATCCGCTGGCGCCGTAGTAGGGGCGCCAGGTCCTATAGGCCGGCCGAGCGGAAACCGGAGCCGCAGGCGCGGTTTCCGGGCCGGGCGCCGAAGGCCAGGGAGGGACCGGACGGTCGTCTCCGGTCCCTCTCACGGGCCGACCCCATCCATTGGAGGC
>JAPOWL010000411.1:0-1353 GCA_026707615.1 Acidobacteriota bacterium
CGCGCCGAGCTGACGTTCAGCTTCGACCTTCTGGACGACGACGTCGGGTCGTACTTCGGCACGCCGCTGCTGCCGACGGCGCACGTCGTCGAACCGCTCGACGTCATCACGACGACGACCGGGGAAGGCATCGATGCCCGGACGCGCTTCCTCAACTACAACGTGGGAGACGCCATCAACGACTCGCGGCAGCTCCTGCTCCGCACGGATGCGGAGATCCGCCTGAGCGACCAGGTCACGCTCCGCAACACGCTGTACGGGTTCGGCGCGGACCGGGACTGGCAGAACGGCGACGGCTTCGCCTACTGCACCGCCATCGTGGACGTGTGCCCGCGAGTCGGCGAGGTGCAGCGCTACTACGGCTACTTCTGGCTCGACCACGACCAGCGCCTCGTCGGCGACCGCCTGTTCCTCGACGTGCGCACGCCGACGGCCGGAGGCGAGAACCGGATGACGATTGGCGTCGAGGCCTCCGCGCTCGACTTCGAGAGGACCCGCGGCTTCCGGATCAACGTGCCGCAGGTCCCGGGCGACGGCGTCGATCTGCTGAATCCGGTGCCGGGCGTCTACGGGCAGCGCGAGCTGCGCGGCATCGCACCGACCTACATCGACTCGCGGGCGTTCTTCATCGAAGACTCCCTGGCCGTGACCAGCCGCCTCCGGCTGACCGGAGCCCTGCGCTACGAGGCGATGGACCTCGAGCGCGTCAACCTGAACGCCGCGCGGGAGGTCGAGGGAGGCGGCTTCGAGCGCCCGTTCCGGTGGTGGAGCTGGCGCGGCGGCGCCGTCGTGGACCTGAGCAGCGACCTCGTTGCCTACGGGCAGATCAGCAACGCCAAGGATCCGGTGGACGCCAACATCTTCCTGGTCAACGCCAACCGGGACTTCGACCTGACCGATGCGCGGCAATGGGAGGTCGGGCTGAAGGCGGATCTCGCGGGCGGACGCACCCAGGTGACCGCGGCCTGGTTCGACATCGAGCGGGACGACGTGCTCGAGCAGTTCGCCCGGGACAGCGCGACGACGATCGGCGGGATTGCCTCGCGCGGCTTCGAGCTTTCGGCGGCCGCGAACCCGTCGGAAGGGGCGCGCATCGGCGCCAACCTGGCCATCACGGACGCGGTCTTCGCACCGTCGGCCAACTTCGTGCAGTTCGCCGGGAACACCCCGCCCAACGTGCCGACGGTCCTCACCAACCTCTGGGGCAGCTACCGGGGCAGCGGCGCCGCCCCGGTCGAGGTGGGCGGCGTCGTCCGAATCGTCGGCGACCGCCAGGCCAACAACGCCAACACGATCTCCTTGAACGGCTACACGCTGGCCGACGCCTGGATCGCATGGGTGCACGACCGGGTG
>JAPOWL010000411.1:1363-7994 GCA_026707615.1 Acidobacteriota bacterium
CTGACCGACACGGCGTACGCCTCCTGGTCCGACGTGTTCTACCTGGGCCACACGGATCCGTCGTTCTTCTACGCCAATACGCTGATGCTGGGCGCTCCGCGGACGTATTCGGTCATGCTGCAGACGTCCTTCTAGGGAGTCCGCGCCGCAGAGCGTGCGATGCAGGAGGTTGGGTCCTCGCGGAGGAGCATGGATCTGCGCGACCGCTCGGCAGGGCGCGCCCCGGCCCGGTTGCGGCGCGCGTTGATCTGGACGCACCGCTACGTCGGGATTCCGCTCAGCCCGCTGTTCGTGCTCTAGTTCGTCTCCGGCGTGGTGATGATGTACACGGGCGGCATGCCGGAGCTGACCCCGGCCGCGCGGCTCGCCCACCGCGCGGCGCTCGACCTCGCCGACGTGCACCTGACCCCGGCGGACGCGGCGGCGCGCGGCGCAGTTCCGCAGTCGCCGGAACAGGTGATGCTGCTGTCGGTCATGGGGCGGCCGGCTTACCGCTTCGACGGTGTCACCGTCTTCGCCGATACCGGCGAGCCTCTCCCACCGCTCGGGCCGGAGGAGGCGCGGGAGGTGGCACGCAGGTTCACCGAGGCACCGGCGTCGGCAGTCGCGTACGACCGGATGATCGCGAAGCCGGATCAGTGGATGCTGATCGCCCAGCAGTTTCTGCCGGCGCACAAGCTGCGGGTGTCGGACCGTGCCGGGACCGAGCTGTACGTCGAGCAGCGCACGGCCGAGGTCGCCATGGTGACGACCCGCCGCAGCCGGGCGCTCGCGTGGATCGGCGCGATCCCGCACTGGTTCTATCTGCCCGCCCTCCGGATCGACCGCCCGCTCTGGGAAGCGGTCATCGTCTGGACCTCGGCGGTCGGCTGCCTGATCGCGGTCACGGGCCTGCTCCTCGGAGCGACGCAGTTCCGGTGGAGACGCGCACGGCGCGCCCAGCCGCGCATTCCGTACTTCGGGTGGCTCCGCTGGCACTACCTCACCGGCGTCGTCTTCGGATTCGTGACGCTGACCTGGGTGTTCAGCGGCATGCTCTCGGTGCAGCCTTTCGCGTGGATGACGGCACGAGGCTTCGAGGTCCCGTCCGAGGCGCTCGGTGGGGGGGCGCTCGTGCTCGGGGACTTCCCGCCGATGGACGGCGCGGCCTGGGAACGGGTGACCTCCGGGCGGGAGATCAAGGCGATCACCCTGCTGCGCCTCGAAGGCGAGGCGCACTACGAGGTACACCTGGGGCGGTCCCCGGAGGTCTCCGGGGACCGCGACGGGCAGGAGCGGTTGGTGCTGGCCGCGAACACGCTGCAAGCGAGACGCGAGCCGGTCGATGCGCAGCCGCTGCTGGAGCGGCTGCGTGCGGCGCTGCCCGCCGTCCCGATTGACGGCGCGGCGCAGCTCGACTCGTACGACGGCTACTACTACGGCCGCGGTCCGGATCGCCCCCCGCTACCGGTGATTCGCGTCCGGTTCGCCGACCCGATGCGGACGTGGATCTACGTGGATCCCGTGGCGAACCGCATTGTCGGGAGCGTCCACCGCTACAGCCGCCTGGAGCGCTGGCTGTTCAACGGCCTGCACAGCCTGGATTTCGCCTTCTGGTACGACCGCCGGCCCCTGTGGGACGTCGGCCTCCTCGTGCTCATGCTGGGCGGCCTGGCATCCAGCGGCATCGGCCTGTGGCTCGGCGTCGGACGGGTCCGCCGCGCGATCGGCCGGTAGCCTGAAACAGGCGCCGGGACCTCGGCCGGGGCGGCCTCTGCACGGCGTCGCGGATCCGTCCGGAGATGCGCGCCTGGGCGACGCGACGCCTCCGGGTCACGCGAAGCGGCAGTCTCCTGCCCGCGGGCTACCGGGGCTCCGAACGCAGGACCACCGCCGGCACCACGAACATGTTCAGTGCCGTCGAGGACACCAGCCCGCAGACGATGACCAGCGCCAGCGGCGCCTGAATCTCGCTCCCCGGCACGCCCGCTCGGAGCGCGACGGGCAGCAGCGCCAACCCGGTCGAGAGCGCCGTCATCACGATCGGCACCAGGCGATCCGCCGAGCCGCGGATGATGGCGTCGCGCAGGTCGAGGGCCTCGTCCTCCTCGCGCAGTCGGCGGATCCGGGAGACCAGCATGATGCCGTTCCGCGAGGCGATGCCGAACAGCGCGATGAAGCCGATCAGCGCCGCGATCGAGAGCACCCCGCCGCCCAGGAAGACCCCCGCCACGCCTCCGATCAGCGCCAGCGGCAGGTTCAGCATGACGATCGCCGCGTCGCGCGTCGAGCGGAAGGCGCCGTACAGGATCAGGAAGATGCCGGCGACCGCCGCTACGCCCATCCCCAGCAGCAGGCGTGCGGCTTCGGCTTCCGCTTCGAACTGCCCGCCGTACTCCACGCGGTAGCCTGCCGGCAGCATCACTTCCGCCGTCATGCGATCGCGGACGTCGGCCACGACGCTGCCCAGGTCGCGATCCGCCACGTTCGCGGTGACGACGATTCGTCGCTGCGCGTTCTCCCGGCCTATGAAGTTCGGCCCGCGGTCCTCGACGATCTCGGCCACGCTCCCCAGGGGCACCCGCGCCCCGCCCGGCATGTCCAGCCGTGTCTGCCACATCGCCTCGAGATCCGCCAGGTCGGTCGTGGCATAGCGCAGCACCAGCGGCACGGCCAGTTGCCCGTCGATGATCTGCCCCACCCTGCGGCCCAGCAGCGCGGTCTCCAGCGTGGACGCCGCCTGCCCGGCCGGCAGCCCGTGCCGCGCCAGTGCCGTCCGGTCGAAATCGACCCGCACCGTCGGAATGTCGGCCTGTGGCTCCAACGCCGCGTCCACGAGCCCCGGGATGCCCTCGACCGCCGCGAGGCTCCGGGTCCCCAGCGCCCGCAGCACGGAGAGCTCCGGCCCGAACACCTTGACCGCGATGTTGGCGCGGGCCCCGGACAGCATGTGATCGATGCGATGCGAGATCGGCTGCCCGATGGTGACGCTGGTGCCCGGCACCAGCGACAGTCGCTCGCGAATCTCCTCCAGCACGACATCCTGCGGCCGGCCGCCCGGGGTCAGCCGCACGTCGATCTCGGCCGACTCGACCCCCTGGACGTGCTCGTCCAGCTCGGCCCGCCCCGTCCGCCGCGCCGTCGCCGCCACCTCCGGCACGTCCAGCAGCAGGCGCTCGATGGCACTCCCCAGCGCGTTCGATACCTCCAGGCTCGTTCCCGGCAGCGTCACCGCGCTTATCACGAGGGCGCCCTCGTTGAACGCCGGCAGGAAGGCGCGCCCCATTCCGGGGACCGCCGCCAGGGAGGCGACGAGCAGCAGGCCGGCGACAGCCATCACTGCCGCCGGCCGCCGCAGCACCCTCGCCAGCAGCCGGCCGTACGCCCGCCGCAGCGCCGCGGCCAGGGTGGGCTCGCGTCCTTCCCGGATGCGCCGCTCGCCCGGAAGCAGAATGGCGCACAGGGCCGGCGTCACGGTCAGCGCCACCACCAGCGACGCGCCGAGCGCGATCAGGTAGGCGAGCCCCAGCGGTTGCAGCAGGCGCCCTTCCACGCCGGCCAGAGCGAACAGGGGCAGGAAGACCAGCATCACGATGAGCGTCGCGTAGACGATCGACGCCCGGATCTCCCGGCTGGCCCGGTACACCACCTCCAGCGCCGGCCGCCGCGACGCCTCCGGCAGGGCCGCGTTCTCTCGCAGGCGCTTGACGACGTTCTCCACGTCGACGATCGCGTCGTCCACCAGCGCGCCCACCGCGATGGCCATGCCGCCCAACGTCATGCTGTTGATGGAAAGGCCGGCCATCCGCACACCGACGACCGCGGCCAGCAGCGACAGGGGGATGGCCAGGAGCGTGATGGCCCCGGCCCGCAGGTTCGCGAGGAACAGCAGCGTGACGAGGACGACCAGCAGCGTGCCGTCCCGCAGGGCTCCGTTCAGGTTGGCCAGCGCCAGCTCGATGAAGTCGGCCTGGCGGAACAGCCGCCCGTCGAGCTGCATGCCGGCCGGCAGCTCTCCCTGAATCTCGTCCAGCACGCCGTCCAGCTCCCGGGTCAACGCCAGCGTGTTGACGTCGGGCTGGCGGTGGATGCCGAGAATGACCGCCGGCTGCCCGTTGCGCGATCCCTCGCCCCGCTTGAGCGACTCTCCCACCCGCACGTCCGCCACGTCCCGCACCCGAATCGGACGGGTGTCGCGGGTGGCGATGACGGTGGCGCCGATCCCCTCGGCGTCGTGCGCGCGACCGGCACCGCGGATCAGGTACTCCTGCCCGCCGGTGCGGCGGAACCCGGCCGACGTGTCGCGACTCGCGCGGCGCATCGCATCCTCGACGGCGCTCAGGGCGATGCGGTAGTCCGCCAGCCGCTCCGGGTCGACCAGCACCTCGAACTGCCGCCGCTCGCCGCCGATCACCGTCACCTGCGCGACGCCCGATGTCGCCAGCACCCGTCGACGAACCACCCTCTCCGCCGTCGTGCGCAGCTCCAGCGGGGTGTGCTCGGACGATTGCAGGGCGACGAACATGATCTCGCCCATGATCGAGGACAGGGGCGCCATCAACGGCGGAGCGACGTTGTCCGGCAGCGTCCCGGCCAGCGCGGCCAGCCTCTCGCTCACGGTCTGCCGGGCGCGCAGCACGTCGGCGCCCCAGTCGAAGTCGACCCAGACCACCGCGATCCCGACCGCGGTCGACGAGCGCACCCGCCGCACGCCCGTCGCGCCGTTCAGAGCCGCCTCGACGGGATAGGTGACCAGCGCTTCCATGTCGGTCGGGGCCATCCCCTGTCCCTCGACCAGCACCGTAACCGTCGGCGCCGTGAGGTCCGGCAGGACGTCGACCGGAGTCCGCACCGCCACATAGGAACCGCCCACGAGGAAGGCGGCCGTGACCGCGAGCACGGCCAGGCGGTTGGCCAGCGACCAGCGAATCAGAGCGTCGAGCAACATGGTTCGTGCCGGGCCCGCGACGCACCGAGTCTAGTGAACGGCCGGAACCATGCTTCCTTAAGATTTGCTGAATTGAGGGCGGCCGAGGAATCCCCGCGTCGCTCCTTGCGAGCAAACCTGAACGCACTCCTACGCGGAGCTTCAGGGAATCTTCACGATCACTTCAGGTGCGTAAGGGACGCGTCGTCGGTAGGCTCTTGGAACGTTTGAAGGGGCGCGCTGCCCTCGGCGAGTCCTATTGCGAGGGACGAGGGGAATCCTACCGATGAAGAAACGAACCGGGGATCGGCGCGCAGCCCGCGCCACCGGGTGGATAGCGCCGCACCACCGTATCCACACAACGTCGGCCCGGAGGCGCGCCCCGCTGCTGGCGACTGCCGCCTTCCTTCTGTTCGGGCTCCCGGCCGAGAGTCTGGCCGACAACCTCTCCGGCCGCGTCGTCGACCCGCAGGGAGGCGTCGTTCCGGGCGCCGAGCTCCTGCTCTACGAGCGCACGGGCGGTGGTCAACTCCGAGAGGACGTCTCCGGCCCCGACGGCCAGTACGTCTTCGGCGACATCCCGAGCGGCGAGTATGTCCTCGAGGGCAGGGCATCGGGAGGGTCGCTGTCCGGCTCCGCCGTGGTGACCGTCGCCGGCAACCAGAGCCTCGATCTCGCGCTGGCCATCTCCGGCATCACGGCCGAGGTGGTGGTGACGGCGTCGACCACGCCCCTGGCGGTGCAGGAGGTCGCCAAGGCGATCGATGTCGTCGACGCCGAGGAGATCGCGCTCCGCAACGAGCTGTCGATCACCGAGGCAATCCGCACGATTCCCGGTATCCGGGTGCAGACGCTCCGCGGGCCGGGGAGCTACACGACCATCCAGACCCGCGGCCTGCGGGGCCACGACACCGCGTTGCTGGTCGACGGCATGCGCTTCCGCGACGCCGCGAGCCCACAGGGCGACGCCACGGCGTTCTTCGAGAGCCTGGCCACCGTCGACACGGAGCGGATCGAGGTGCTGCGCGGCTCCGGGTCGTCGCTCTACGGCTCGAGCGCCATGGCCGGGGTCATCAACGTCACCTCCCGCACGGGGGCCGGTCCGCCCCAGGGCGACGTGCTCATCGAGGGCGGCGGACTGGGCCTCGTCCGGACCGTGCCCAGCATCCGCGGCGGCACGGCCAACAACCGCTTCTCCTACAGCGCCGCGATGGCCTACATCAACATGACCGGGGGCGTACGGGGCGAGAACCCCTACAAGAGCATCTCTCCGCAGGCGACCGTCCGCTACCACTTCACGCCGGGGCTCTCCGCGACCGGGCGCCTCTGGTACACCCGCGACGACCTGCGGCTGACCGAGAGCCCCGCGTTCCCGGCCGCGGTGACGGCAAACTTCCCGTCCGCGGGCATCGTGCCGGCACAGGCGCTGGCGACCGACCAGCTCGCCCGGTTCGAGGCGGGTCAACCGTACGAAGCGGGCGGCGCCACGTTCGTCCCGAGCCAGAACGACCCCGACGCGAACCGGGAGTCCTCGTTCCTCATCGGGAGCGCCTCCGTCCAGCACACGGTGGCCGCGAACACGACGTACCGGGTCAGCTATTCCGGCGTCGACACGAACCGGGCGTTCCTCGACGGCCCGCTCGGCGGCGGTCCGTTCGAGCCCGCCACCACCAACCGCAGCCACTACGACGGCCGCACCGACACCCTGCAGGCGCGTCTCGATTC
>JAPOWL010000090.1:0-517 GCA_026707615.1 Acidobacteriota bacterium
GGACCACCCGTTCCTTGTCGTCGTCGACGCCGGCCTCCCGGAGCATCGGGACGAACTGCGTGATGGTCTTCGCGTAGCCGGCGCCGCCGCGGAGCTGCGTGTCGCTCGCGCGCGCGAAGTCGGAGGCCAGCAGCACGCGCTCGGCTTGACCGGCGTCGAGCATGGCCTGCACCATCGGGACCTTGTGGCCGTCGGCCTCGGGGCCGCCGCCGAGCCGGTCGAACCCGACGTAGGCGCCGCGCGCGGCGATCGCCCGGTGCACCTCGGCTGTCGGATCCTCCAGGCCGCCCATGTGGCCGATCACGACCCGGTCGGGGCTGACGCCCACGGACTCCAGGATGTCGAGCTGCGTCACCGCCTCGAGGCCGTTCGCAGTATGCGTGAAGATCGGCAGGTTGGTCGCCAGGTGCGCCTTGCCGACGGCGCGCATCATCTTCCGCTCGTCGGTCGTAATCTCCGCGGAGCTCCCGATCTCGCCGAATGCGCCCCACCGCTCCGCGGCGGCGGCGGCCGCGAG
>JAPOWL010000090.1:527-7960 GCA_026707615.1 Acidobacteriota bacterium
CCGACGACGAGATCGCGGAGGGCCTCGTCGTCGGTCCCGCTCCGGACCTCCTCCGGATAGAAGGGATCGATGTAGTAGCCGCCGCTGGCGACAATCGGCATCCCCGACTGCTCGGAGACCGATCGCAGGAACG
Source organism: Acidobacteriota bacterium (assembly GCA_026707615.1). GTDB lineage: Bacteria > Acidobacteriota > Vicinamibacteria > Vicinamibacterales > UBA8438 > JAGWAJ01. The sequence continues at coordinate 661 of JAPOWL010000090.1, forward strand.
CCAGGTCGCGGCCCATGTCGGCGTGGCCGCCGTCGACGAGGGCCGAGACGCCCTCGCTCAGGGCCGCCCTGAGCTCGGCCACCATCATTCCGGTGTCCTGCATGAAGTAGGGCTCGTCCGCGGGGCCGATGAACGCCTCGCGCTGCGCGTCCGCGATGTTCGGGAGCATCTGGTCCCAGAAGGCGAGGCCGAGCGACAGGTGCTCGTGAAAGAGGACCGACCCGTGCGCCAGCTCGCCCGGGGCCATGTCGCGCAGGATGGTGCGGATGACGGCGCCTTCCGGAAACGCGGTGGTCTGCGCGGCGCCCGTCGGGGCAGCCGCGGCCGGTTCGGCGAACCCTCCCGAGCCGGTCGCCCGGCCGGTTGCCGCCAGCCCGAGGCCCGCCGCGCCCAGGCGGCGCAGTGCCTCGCGGCGTCCCATCCCTCTTCGCCCGCTGGTCTCGATGCTCATGTCTTCCCCCTTGTCCGCGACGTTACGGCCGCGGGGCGGCGCGTGTCAACGACGCGGAATCGGGTTCGGTGTCCCGTGCGCGGCGGCCGTCACCGGCGCGTCGCGCCAACGGGGATGCGGGTCGCCGGTCGCGGGCGGGATTGACAGACCGGACGGCGCGAGGCCATGCTAGGCGGGCGCGAAGGAGGTGTCGTGGCCGCTCGAATGATCTTCTGGGTCCTGGGAGCCATGCTGTTCTACCTGGTCTCCCTCTGGCCGTCGCTGCAGTTCGCGGCGTTCGCCGACAACACCCGCGTGCACCTGCTGTTTCTCGCAGCCTGCGCCATCCTGTTCTTCGTGTTCCGGGTGCTCGCCAAGCGCGCGGCCGGCGGCGACCCCGCCGCTCCCCCGGGCGACCAACAGTCTGCGCCGTAGGAGCTCGCCCGGAGCTCTCCCTGCCCGCACAGACTCCCAATGCGCCCGTCAGGGCGCGCTAGCCCCCCTTGCCGTAGCACCCGCCGTCCCGAGATCGGCCCGGCGCGGCCCGCGGCGTCAGTGCACGGACTCCGACCGCGCGCTGGCGGCCAGCGCCCGCCGGATGGTCGCCGTCAGCTCGTCGGCGTCGACGTCGAAGGGGCCCGCCACCACCGCCCCGCTCGCTATCTCGATGGCGATGGCAACACCGCCGTCGACCGGCGTCACGATCCAGCTGAAGCCCCGCAGGGACACCGCTGCCGCGCCGGACCCGGGGTTCTGGACGTCGTGAAACGCGCCGAGCGTCAGGGTCAGCACCCGGCGCACGTCGTCGTCGGTCCACTCGGCGGCCTTCGGGCCGTCGAAGTCCACCGTCCGGTCCACCACGTCCTCCGAGCCCTTGAGGAGAACTTCGACCTGGAAGGTCATGGGTGCTGCTCGATGGACGCGAGCTGCGCGTCCAGGGCGGCCGGCGTCGTGACCGGCTCGTGACAGGTGAGGTCGGTGCAGACGTAGGCGCTGGGTCGCCCGCCGGCGAGGGTCATCGCTCCTACGAACGGCAGGCGCGCCGCCAGCTCCTCCTGGCGCGGGCCCGGCTCGACCGGGATCCGCACCGCGAACGGCAGGTAGCGGGCCGCCACGGTACGGGCGAGCGCCCGGTATCCCTCGTCGTCCGGGGATCCGACCAGCACCACCTGCGTCGGCGCCGCGTGGTAGCGCGCGAGCACCGCCATCATCATCGGGACCACCCGGGCCGCCTGCCCCGGGCGGACCCCGAAGCGCATCAGCGTCCGCTCCGCCCGCGCGACCGCCGCCGAGTCGCCGGTGATGCGCGCCAGCGTCAGGGCGTTGTCGGCGGCCACCGCGCCCGCCGACGGCTCGGCTCCGTCGTAGTCCTCCTTCATGCGCAGGAGCACCGACGGATCGTCGCCCGTCGTCGCGAACCAGCCCCCCTCGCCCTCGTCCCAGAAGAGCTCGTCCTGCCGCGCCGCGAGCTCCTGCGCCCAGTCGAGCCACTCGACGCGGCCCTCGGCCTGGAACAGCTCCAGCAAGCCCCAGACCAGGCACGCGTAGTCCTCGGCGTAGCCGTCGATCGAGACCTGGCCGGCCCGGCTGCGACGGTGCAGGATGCGACGCTCCGGATCCCACAGGCGCTCGCGGGCGAACGCGGCGGCCCGGGCGGCCGCGCCCAGCCAGCGCTCGGACGACGGCGGCTCGAGCACGCGGCCGGCGCGCGCGCAGGCGGCGATCATCATCCCGTTCCAGGCCGCCAGCACCTTGTCGTCGAGGTGGGGGCGGGGGCGCCGCGCGCGCGTCTCGAACAGCCGGCCCCGCGCCTCGTCGCAGATGCGCTCGACGTCGTCGACCGTGCGCCCGGTCAGCGCCGCGATGTCGTGCACCCCCTGCCCGAGGTGCGGGATGTTCTTCCCGCGGAACTCCCCCAGCGGGTCGGTGGGCGCGTTGCCGTTGGGCTCGATGCCGAGCCGGCGGGTGACGAGGTCCGCATCGCCGCCGAGCAGGGCCCGCACCTCGGCATCCGTCCAGAGGTAGAACGCGCCCTCCGCCTTCCGGCTGGCCGGCGCGCCCTCGTCCGCCTCCGGCGGCAGGCTGTCGGCGTCCTCGGCCGAGTAGAACCCGCCCGCCTCGTCCGTCATGTCCCGGAGCACGTAGGCGAGCGTGTCCTCGGCCACTTCCCCGAAGAAGCGCTGGCCCGTGGACTGCTGCGCCTCGAGGCAGGCCAGGACCAGCTGGGCCTGGTCGTAGAGCATCTTCTCGAAGTGCGGCACGCGCCACGCCGCGTCGACCGAGTAGCGGTGGAACCCGCCCCCGACGTGATCGCGCACGCCCCCCCGGGCGATGGCCTCGAGGGTGGCCACCGCCATGCGCCGGGCCTCGGGGTTCGGTCCCCGCGCCCCCTCCCGCAGCAGGAAGAGCAGCTCGGACGGCCGCGGGAACTTCGGCGCCCCGCCGAAGCCGCCGTGCCGCTCGTCGAATGCCTCGACGAACTGCTGCACGCCGTCGGCGAGCGCGGCGGTCCCGGCCACTCCGTCGGCAGCGACGCTCGCCGAGCGCTGCTGCATCTCCCGGAGCCGGTCGACGATGGTGCTCGCGGAACGCACGAGCGCCTCGCGCCCGGTCGCCCAGCGCCGGGCGATCTCGCGCAGGACGTCCTCGAACCCCGGCCGCCCTCCGCGCCCGGACGGCGGGAAGTAGGTGCCGCCCAGGAAGGGCTTCAGGTCGGGGGTCAGCCAGACGCTCATCGGCCAGCCGCCGGACCCGGTCGTCGCCTGCACGAAGGCCATGTAGACCCGATCGACATCCGGGCGCTCCTCGCGATCGACCTTGATGGAGACGAACTGCTCCTTCAGCAGGCGGGCGATGCCGGCATCCTCGAACGACTCGTGCTCCATGACGTGGCACCAATGGCACGTCGAGTAGCCGATCGAGAGAAAGATGGGCCGGTCGTCCCGGCGGGCCGCCGCGAACGCCTCCTCGCCCCAGGGGTACCAATCGACCGGGTTGTCCGCGTGCTGGCGGAGGTACGGGCTCGGCTCGTGCTGCAGGCGGTTGGGCATCGTCGGAGGACGAGGCGGGCCGCGGCTAGGGCGCGGGCTCCGGGCCGCCCGTGGGCTCGGACCGGGGCGCGTCCTTCCAGGCCGGGTACGAGCCCAGCGTCCGGAGCGAGGGCGCGAACTCGGCCAGGTGCATCAGCGCCCGCGCGCAGCGGAACTCCTCGCGGTTCGCGGCCAGGTCCGCATAGAAGAGGTATTCGAACGGGCGATTCGGAATCGGCCGCGACTCGAGCTTCGTGAGGTCGATGTCGCGCAGCGCGAAGACGCTCAGCGCCTTGAACAGCGCCCCCGCCTCGTTGGGAACCGTGAAGACGATGGTCGTCTTGTCCGGCGGCCCCAGGGGGGCGGCCTCGCGCCCGACGACCAGGAAGCGCGTGAAGTTGTCGGCGACGTCCTGGATGGCCGTCCGGATCACCCGCAGGCCGAAGACGGACGCCGCGCGTTCCGACGCGATGGCAGCGCTGTCGGTGAGATTCTGCTCCTTGATCATCTCGGCGCTGCCGGCGGTGTCGTAGGTCGCGACGATCTCCACGTCGGACAGCGTGCGCAGGAACCGGTCGCACTGCTGCAGACCCTGCGGATGGGAGTACACCTTGCGCACGTCGTCGAGCTGCGTTCCCTCGCACACGATCAGGTTGTGCACGATGGCGCGCTTGACCTCGGCGACGATCGGCAGCTCGTGCTCGAGCATCAGATCGTAGTTGCGGTGGATCGTGCCGCCGATGGTGTTCTCGATGGGCAGGATGCCGTGCGTCGCCTCGCGGCGCTCCACGGCCGCGAACACGTCGTCGAACGACCGCCGCGGGAGCGGGTCCGCGCTCGGGTTGAACTGCAGGGCCGCGGCCTCGCTGTACGCGCCGGTCACGCCCTGGTATGCGATGCGCACTTCGTGGGGAGGCTCAGGAGGACGCTTCGCTGTACTCGCGCGTCTCCCAGACGGTCTCCGCGGGCCGGGGCTCCTCCTTGGGGGCGAGCAGGTCGTCCACCGCGCGCCGTCCCTCGAGGGCCGCGTCCCGCGCCTTCTCGACCGTCCCGCGCGCCCGCTCGAGCTCGGCGATCATCGACTCGACCATCGGCTCGATCTGCCCGCGCACGCGACGGCCCCTGTCGGTCAGGTAGAGAAAGCCGACCAGCCCTCCCGCAACCGCGCCGAGCAGCGTTGCCGCGAGCACCTGTGAGCGTTCGTCCACGCGACCTCCTCTTGCCGATGATACACCCGTCGGGCCGGCGGCACGCGGGCGCGCCGGGCCGGAACGCGTCGGTCAGAAGCGCAGGGCGACCCCGGCGGTGGCGCGCCAGAATCCGGTCGGCGCGAGGTCCAGGGTGCGGAAGGTGGTAGCCACCGATGCCTGGCGGAAGTAGCGCATGTCGAACCGCGCCCCCAGGTGGTCGGTGAGGAAGCCCATGATGCCGCCCCCGGCCACGGCGACCAGACCCTCGCGCCGTTCGCCGGGGTCGCTCCCCGTCGCTCCGACGTCCATGCGCATCCAGCCCGCCCCGCCGAGGGCGTAGGGGCGCACGGCGCGCAGCGGAATCGAGACTACGAAGCTCCCGGAGATCTGCGAAACGAGCCCTTCGCCCTCGAAGCCGTGCACCGCGAGCGGCCCGGCGGTGCGGCTGAAGTCGACCTCGAAACCGAAGACGCTGATCGACGCCAGCGAGACGCCCGTCGTCGCCACGCGCTCAGTCCGGTCGTCGCCGAAGGACGTGCCGTAGAAGGGCGTGAACACCGTGTCGGCGTGCGCCGGTGCGGCGGCCAGTCCGGCGAGCAGAAGCCCCGCCGCCACGGTTGCCCCGGCGCATCGCTTGCCGCGCAGGCGCGTCACTCGAACACCTCCGACTCCCCCGCCGCCGGCGTCCAGCCGTGACGGCCCCTGAGCGGCACGAAGCGACAAGGACTGCTGACCTGCTCCCGAAAGGCGCCGCCCGTACGCCGCACCACGGTCAGGGTCTGCAGCGTCGGCGAGCCGACCGGCATCACCAGTCGCCCACCGTCGGCGAGGCGGTCGCGGAGCACGGACGGCACGCGGGGCGCCCCCGCCGCCACGAGGACCGCATCGAAGGGTCCGCCCTCGAAGTCGGCCGTGCCGTCGCCGTTCACCACCGTCACGTTCGCCGCCCCGAGCTCCTCGAGTGCGGCGCGCGCCCGCGTCGCCAGCTCCGGCACCCACTCGATGGTGACGACGTCGGCGGCCAGACGGGCCAGGATCGCCGCCTGATAGCCGGAGCCGGTGCCGACCTCCAGGACGTGCGCGCGCGGCGACAGCCCGAGCGCCGCGGTCATCGCGGCCACCATGTAGGGCTGGGAGATCGTCTGGCCGTGGCCGAGCGGGAGCGGGCAGTCGTCGTACGCGGCCGGCTGCTCCGAGCGCGGGACGAAGCGGTGGCGCGGCACCGCGCGCATCGCATCCAGGACGGGAGCGTCGTCGATGCCGCGGGAGCGGATCTGCAGATCCACCATGCGAGCCCGCTCTCCGGCGCGGTCGCGGTCCTCGGCGAAGAGCATCGGCGGCAAGATGGGCACGCGGGGGGCGAGGAGTCTGCGCCGTAGAAGCAGCGACACACGAACCCGTGCCCGCGCAGACTCCCACGCGCCCGTAAGGGCGCGCGGCGGCCTTTCGCCATCATAAGGAGCGCCAGGGCGCGGGGTCAAACCGCGAGCCGGCGGCGCCCGCGGGTCTATAATCCCGCCATGCTGGCCGGCCGCCTCGGGCCGTAATGGACGTCATCCGCTCGCAGCTCCGCATCGACAGCCCCGACTACCGCGCGAACCGCGACGCCATGAGCCGGCTCGTGGCCGACCTCGACGAGCGTCTCGCGGCCGTGCGCAACGCCGCTGCCGCGCCCGTCGGGCGCCGGCAGGATCGCCGGCTCACGGCGCGGGAGCGGGTCGACCACCTGCTCGACCGCGGGTCGCCGTTCCTCGAGGTCGCGCCGCTGGCCGCGGGCGGGCTGTACGACGACGCGTCGCCGGGCGCCGGCCTCGTGACCGGCATCGGCCGCGTTGCGGAGCGCGAGGTGATGATCCTCGCCAACGACGCGGCCGCGAAGGGGGGGACCTACTTCCCCGTCACGGTCAAGAAGCACCTGCGGGCCCAGCAGATTGCGCTCGAGAACCGGCTTCCCTGCGTCTACCTCGTCGATTCGGGAGGCGCGTTCCTCCCGCTCCAGGCCGAGGTGTTCCCCGACCGCGACCACTTCGGCCGCATCTTCTTCAACCAGGCGCGAATGTCCGCGGCGGGCGTCGCGCAGATCGCGGTCGTCATGGGGTCGTGCACGGCGGGCGGGGCCTACGTGCCGGCTATGTCGGACGAGACGGTGATCGTGAGGGGTGCGGGAACGATCTTCCTCGGCGGGCCGCCCCTGGTGAAGGCGGCCACGGGCGAGGAGGTGACGGCGGAGGAGCTCGGCGGGGCCGACGTGCACACGCGCCTCTCGGGCGTCGCCGACTACCTCGCGGAGGACGATGCGCACGCGCTCCGCATCGCCCGCACCGTCGTCTCGACGCTGCCCCGCGGCGACCGCGGCATCCCGGACGTCGCGGAGGCGGAGGAGCCGGCCTACGACCCGGACGAGATCCTGGGCGTGGTGCCGGCCGACCCGCGGCGGTCCTACGACGTCCGCGAGCTGCTCGCGCGCCTCGTGGACGGTTCGCGATTCGACGAGTTCAAGGCCCGCTACGGGGCGACGCTGGTCACCGGCTTCGCCCGCGTGCACGGGATCCTCGCCGGCTTCCTCGCCAACAACGGGGTCCTCTTCTCCGAATCGGCGCTGAAGGGGGCGCACTTCATCCAGCTCTGCGCGCGGCGCCGGGTGCCGCTCG
>JAPOWL010000146.1 GCA_026707615.1 Acidobacteriota bacterium
CGATGAACGACGAGGAGACGGTGGCCCTCATCGCCGGCGGGCACACCTTCGGCAAGACCCACGGCGCCGCCCCGGACACGCACGTGGGCCCCGAGCCCGAGGGCGCGGCCCTCGCGGAGCAGGGCCTCGGCTGGAAGAGCGCCTTCGGCAGCGGCAAGGCCGGCGACGCGATCACCAGCGGACTGGAGGGCACCTGGACCCCCACCCCGACCACCTGGGACAACAGCTTCTTCGAGACCCTCTTCGGCTACGAGTGGGAGCTCACGAAGAGCCCCGCGGGGGCGAATCAGTGGGTGCCGAAGGACTCCGGCGGCGCGGGCACCGTGCCGGACGCCCACGATTCCTCGAAGCGGCACACGCCGGTGATGCTGACCACCGACCTCTCGTTGCGGATGGACCCCATCTACGAGCCGATCTCGCGGCGCTTCCACGAGAACCCGGAGCAGTTCGCGGACGCCTTCGCCCGGGCGTGGTTCAAGCTGACGCATCGCGACATGGGGCCCATCGCGCGCTACCTCGGCCCCGAGGTTCCCGCCGAGCCGCTCCTGTGGCAGGACCCCGTGCCCGCCGTCGACCACGACCTGATCGACGCCCAGGACGCCGCCGCGCTCAAGCGCCGGATCCTCGATTCCGGACTCTCCATCTCCCAACTGGTCGCGACCGCCTGGGCGTCGGCCTCGACGTTCCGCGGCAGCGACAAGCGCGGCGGGGCCAACGGCGCGCGCATTCGCCTCGCCCCGCAGAAGGACTGGGAGGTGAACCAGCCGGAGCAGTTGGCAAGCGTGCTGAGCGTCCTGGAGGGCATTCAGGGCGACTTCAACCGCGCGCAGTCCGGCGGAAAGAAAGTCTCGCTCGCGGACGTGATCGTCCTCGGCGGGTGCGCCGCGGTCGAGCAGGCCGCGAAGAGCGCCGGGCAGGACGTCGAGGTTCCCTTCTGGCCGGGGCGCACCGACGCCGTGCAGGAGCAGACGGACGTGGAGTCGTTCGCCGTGCTGGAGCCGACGGCGGACGGGTTCCGCAACTACGGCGGGAACGGCAACGGCCGCCCCGCCGAGGAGCTGCTGGTGGACCGGGCGCAGCTCCTGACGCTGACCGCGCCCGAGATGACGGCGCTCGTCGGCGGCCTGCGCGTCCTCGACGCAAACGTCGGGCAGTCCGACCGCGGCGTGTTCACGAAGCGCCCCGGGACGCTGACCAACGACTTCTTCGTCAATCTGCTCGACATGAACACGGAGTGGGCGTCGTCGGGGTCCGACGGCGTGTTCGAGGGGCGCGACCGCGGGACGGGCGAGGTCAAGTGGACGGGCACGGCCGTCGACCTCGTCTTCGGGTCCAATTCTCAGCTCCGCGCCATCGCGGAGGTCTACGGTTGCGACGACGCGCAGCCGGCGTTCGTGCGCGACTTCGCGGCGGCGTGGAGCAAGGTCATGCACCTCGATCGCTTCGACCTGGACTGCTCGCAGCAAGACTGACGCACGCGACGCACTCGGACGGCGGCAGTCGGAGCCGAAGCCGGGGCGGGGATTCCGGCGGCTGTCCCGGCCGCCGGGAACTGCCACTGCGATGCGGATTCTCCACGTCGCGGATCGGCTGAGCGACCGGGGAGGCGCCGATCTGGCCCTCCTCGGTCTGCTCGATGCCCTCGCGCGCCCTCCCGGGCGCGTTGGGAGTCTGCGCGCGAGAGAGGCTTCTGCGTCGCCGGTCGTGCGGCGCAGTCTCCTGGCGGCTGGTCACGAGCAGCACCTGGCCGTGGGCCACGACGACGGCGTCGTGCGCCCGCCCTGCCCGGTGACCGTCGTCCCCGGGCTCGATGCACGGACCCGGGTCGGCTCGCCCTCGCGGGGGCGTCGGAGTCTGCGCGCGCGCGGAGCACCGGGCATCGCGCGTCCTGCGGCGCAGACTCCCAGCCCGCCGTTCGTCGCCGGGACCGCAGGTCGCGCGGCGGCCTCCGCTCGGCGCCCAGCCCAGTCCTTCAGGAATCCGCCCCGTTCTGCGGCGCAGACTCCTGGGGCCGAGCTCGACGCGCTGCTGGAACGGCTGCGCCCGGACGTGGTGCATGTCCACAACGTGGTCAATCCCGCCGTCCTGGCCTGGGCGGCCGGCGTAGATGCGGTGGTGACGATCCAGGACCACCGCTTCTTCTGTCCGGGGCGGGGCAAGTGGACGGCGGACGGCCGCGTCTGCGGCGAGGCCATGGGGCGCGAGACGTGCGCCGGCTGCTTCGACGATCGCGGCTACTTCGAGGCCGTCCTCGCGCTCACGGCCGAGCGGCTGGACGCGGTGCGGCGCCTGCGGCTGACGGTGCTTTCCCGCTACATGAAGCGCGAGCTCGTCCAGGCGGGAATCCCGGCCGCCCGGATCTCGGTCGTGCCCCCGGTCGCCTACGGCCTCGACCGGGACGCGGAGGCCGACGGTCCGCCCTGCGTCCTGTTCGCGGGCCGCGTGGTCGAGGCGAAGGGCATCCGGGAGGCGATCGACGCCTGGCGGCGTTCGGGATGCCGGTTGCCCTTCGTCGTGGCCGGCACGGGTCCGCTGCGCCGCGAGATCGAGGCCGAGGGCGTCGAGGTGCTGGGCTGGCTCGACCGCCGGCGCCTCTCCGCCGCCTACCGGCGCGCCGCCGTCGTCGTGATGCCCTCCCGCTGGCAGGAGCCGTTCGGCATCGTCGGGCTGGAGGCCCTCACGCTGGGCACCCCCGTGGCCGCCTGGGACAGCGGCGGGGTGCGCGAATGGCACCCCGGCGGGGAACTGCTGGTGCCCTGGGGGGACATCGACGGCCTGGCCGCCGCCCTCCGCCGCGCGCCGGGGCAGGCAGTCGATTCCCCTCCCGGGTTCGCGCCTCACGACCACGTACGCAGGCTGGAAGCCCTGTACGGCGGACCCGCGACACCGCGCCGCCGGTGGACGCAGGCCAGGTCCGTTTGAAGTCGACCGGCGTTGCCCCGGCGAGCGTGGTGAGACGCCTTGGCGGGCGCGGAGGCCGGCCAGTTCGAACTACCGCGACCTGAGACGCGTAGGGCGGAGGTTGTGGGAGGCGAGCAGCCAGGATGAGGGCTGGATGAAGTCGACAACCGCGACCTGAGCCGCGTAGAGCGGAGGTTGTCGGGGTGCCCCGGCCATGCGCAGCGCTGCACGGCCGGGGCCGGTTCGGACGCGCCGGCGGGCTACTTCAGCTTGGAGTAGTCGGTGGCGCTCATCATGAACACCTCGATGCTGAGCGGCACCTCGTACTTCGCGCGCAGCTCGGGCCAGGCAGGGTCGGCCAGGAAGTCGGCGAACACCTGATCGCGATGGGCGCGGTCGCGGTAGACCAGCATCCAGATCAACGTGTTCGGATTGTCCAGGCTCTGCCACGCCCAGACGACCTCGGCGCCGTGCTTCTCGAAGAGGGCCACCTCGCCCTCGCGGAAGCGCCGGTGCAGGTTGTCGATGCCGCCCTCGCCGTCCATCTCCGGCTCCGCCGTGTACATGCGGATCTCGAAGCAGCGCGAGTCGGCCGCGACGTTCTTGGCGAATTCCGGCGGGAGGTTGCCCGCCGGCCCGCAGGGCGCCGGCGCGTCGTCCTGGGCGAAGGCCGGACCGCCGAACGCGAGGCCGATCACCGCGGCGAGCATTGCTGTTCTCATCTTCTGTCCCCTTTCCGAATGGCCGACCGTGTCCGGGCGGCGTGCCCACGAACCCTGACGCCGCGGCATGCCGTCGCCCGGAGTGGCTCAGCATACCTTGCGGACCCTGACCGAAGCCGACGAGTCAGCGGAGAGCCGGGCACCAGGGTCCTGGCGGCCCCGCGCGGGCCGTTCGTTCCCGTACTCCGTCGGCCGCGGCCTGAAGTTGACACTGCCGCTGGCAGGGTCACAGACTTCGCGCTCGAGGATGGTCGTCCCTGCCGATCCGCCAGAGGCGGATCGAGGAGTCGTCGAGCGATCGCGCACGGGTCGGCGGAGAGGTCCCAAAATGAGAACAGAGATTGCCGCGCTCCTGCTCGCCTCGCTGGCGTCGACAGGCGCGCTGGCCCAGACGTCGCCAGACTCCAACCCGCTCCTGGGCACCTGGACCCTGAACGTCGCGAAGTCCAGCATCGACTACGCGCCGTTGCCGCGGGACGAGAGCCGAACATACCGGGCCGCTCCGAACGACGGGATGATCTTCAGCGTCGAGGGGACCGACGGAGCCGGAGCGTCGTACGCCTACGGATCCACCGCGGCGGTGGACGGACGAGAGTATCCGATGCCGGGAACCGGAACCCGCAACGGCGGCGACGCCGTCTCCTGGACGCTCGTCGATCCCCGGACCGTCCACGCGGTCGTCATGAGGATGGGTGACGTAGTGAACCGCGTGGTGCTCGCGGTGTCGAACGACGGCATGGTGCTGACGATTACGGAGAACGGGACCGGCCCGGACGGGTCGCCGACGCATGGGGTGAGGGTGTACGACAGGCGCTGAGGAGTCTTCGCCGGGGATCGTCGCGGGCCCGCGCATACTCCCAACCCCGCCCGCAGGTGCGCTGGGCCAGGCCCGCCAGGCTGCGCTGCGGTGTCGCGAGGGGTGCGCTCGGCGTCGTCAGGAGAGGACGAGCTCACGCGGGCTCTGCAGGGGCGGTCAGGGTGGCCTCGGCGAGGCCGAGCGTCCGGGAGCGGGCCGTCACGCGGCACGGGGCGGACGCCGCCCCGGCCGCACTCGACAGCGGTGCCGGCCTGCCCGAAGCCGGGCGGGCGTCTTCCCGCGACGCGAGGGAACTACCGCCTCCGGCGGGACCGGGGCGGCGCAGCGGCCGGGGCGGTCCCCACGCCCCCACCAGCACGAGCTGGCCGGCTTCGAGGCGATGACCGTGACGCGCCAGCTCGCGCGCCAGCCAGGGCAGGGCGGAGAGCACGTCGTCGGGCCAGCGGCGACCCGACCACGCATCGACGCTCTCGCCGTCGAGCTCCAGCGCGAGATCCACCTCTGTGCCCGCCGGCGGGGGCACGATGCCCGGCGACCGCACGACGCCGGCATGGATCGCGTTGTTGGCGATCAGCTCCGGTCCGGTCGGGCCGCCGCCGCGCAGCACCAGGTTGTGGAGCTCGACGGCCACCACCACCTGGGCCACCGCGGCCACGACTTCCGCCACCTCCTGCACGTCGCGGCCCACGTCATGGCCGAGCGTGACGCCCAGCTCCGCCTCGACGGCGACGTTGGCGAAGTCCCCTTGCGCAAGGGTCGTTCCGCTCGGATGCTGTTCGCTGGACCACAGGCGCCCCCACACGGGGTGGGAGAGCCCGTGCCGGGCCTGATTGACGGGCGCCACGCAGCCGATCTTGTAGCCCGCCAACCGCTCGCCCCGCGCCTGCCGCCGCCGGGCGACGCGCGACTGGAGCCGGTAGGCCTCGTCGATCGACAGTCGGAGACCGTCGGCGAACGCAGTCCCCGGGGTGTGCCGGTCGTAATCGCGGAGCATGCGCGTGGCGAGCGTATCGAGGTCGAGCATGGCGGCCCTGTTCACGGCCGGCGAGGGAGCCTGGCCAGCTCGCGCCGATCCAGCCGCGCAGGGGCGACTGCACCATTACCGCCACCCCGGGCATCCAGGCGGCGTCTCCCGCTGCGTACGGTTGTCGTCAGGGTCCGGGAAGGGCTAGATTGTCATCATGCGTCGGCATCAAGATCCATGCGGACCATCATAGACCTTCCCGACGACCAGATTCGACGGCTCGGCGAGATCTGCCGCCGCGAGGGCGTGTCGCGCGCCGAAGTCGTCCGCCGCGCGGTGGCGGACTATCTGGACGCGCGGTGCCTGCACGAACGGGACGACGTATTCGGCATGTGGCGGGACCGTGGCGTGGACGGCCTCGAATACGAACGGCGCCGGCGGCGCGAATGGTCGTGAGAGATGCGCGCGCTGCTCGACACCAACATCCTCATCGACTATCTCGGCGGCGTCGAAGCGGCACGGGAGGAGCTCGCCCGGCTTGACGGGCCGCTCATCAGCTCGATCACCTGGATGGAAGTTCTGGTCGGCGCGTCCGACGAAGGGGAGATGGCACGTCTCAGGTGGTTCCTGTCCGGTTTCGGGCGCGTCGCCATCGACGACCGCGTGAGCGAGCTGGCCGTGGCGATCCGGCGCGAGCATCGGATCCGCCTGCCCGACGCCATCATCTGGGCCAGCGCCCGCAGCATCGGCGGCCTGCTCGTCACCAGGAACACCAAGGACTTTCCCGCCGACGCTCCCGGCGTTCGGGTGCCCTACTCGATCTTGTAGCCCACCACCCGCTCGCCCTGGGCGACGCGCGACTGGAGCCGGTAGGCCTCGTCGATCGACAGGCTGAGACCGTCGGCGAACGGAGTCCCCGGGGTGTGCCGGTCGTAGTCGCGGAGCATCCGCGCCGCGAGCGCATCGAGGTCGAGCATCGGCGCCAGCCCGCGCGGAATCTACCCGCGAAGCGACTATCATCGCGGCATGTCACAGGAGGCCGAGACGATGACCTCGAAGGGCCAGAGAACCAGCACGTCCCGATCGGCGGGCGGCACGCTCGTCGGCATCACGCTCGTTCTGTCCGTGGCGGCGGCGTCGACACCGGCGGCACAGCCGGCGTCGAGCGGCCGCCTGAACAAGATCATCGAGCAGTTCGAGATGGGCGAGCCCGCCGTCGCGGGGGAGCACTGGCAGATCAACTCCCTCGAGCACAATCCGTTTCTGGTCGATGAGCTCGAGGCGTTCCTCGACGAGCTCGAGGCGGAGGACGCCCCGCGGCCCCGGCTGACGCCGATCGTGCGAATCCCGCACGAAGCGGACCAGCCCTTCCAGCACGTCGTCAAGCAGATGCTGGACGCCGGCGCGATGGGCATCGTCCTGCCGCAGGTCCGGACCCCGGACGAGGTCGCCCGGCTCGTCCGCGCCATGCGCTATCCGCCGCAACGCGGGGCGCCGTATCCCGACCCGCCGGGCCGGCGGGGCTGGGGCCCCACCGCGGCCACCCGCGTCTGGAACGTCGATGCGCAGGAGTACGCGCGCCGGGCGGACGTCTGGCCGCTCAATCCGGACGGCGAGCTGCTCGCCATCGTCATGGTCGAGACGCGGGAGATCGTCGACGACATCGACGAGATTCTCCAGGTCCCGGGCCTGGCCGGGGTGCTGGTCGGTCCCGCCGACCTCAGCCTGTCGCTCGGCGTGGGCACGCCCGCCGCCAACCCGGGCCATCCGGAGGTACAGGCCGCGATCGAACGCGTCGGCGCCGCGTGCAGACGCCACAATCGGCTGTGCGGCATCTACTCCCGCGTGGACATCCCGGCGCGTCGGGCGCAGGGTTACACGCTGTTCCCGATTCCGCCCAATTGATGCGTGATCGACGTGCTCCTCGAGGAGCAGAGCCTGGGGCCAGACGCCGCTGAGCAGCGCCGCATCCCCCTGACGTACATTGGCGAACGCGACCAGGACAGCGAACACCACCATGAGGGCCTCGGCCGCCATCTCCGCGAGATTCCAGCGCGCCCGTTGACCCCTGCCGGCGGCAATGCCCTGGCGGCGAGGGGTACGGGCGAAGGGCCGACGCCAGATGAGGGCGGCGACATCGACATCAAGGAACTGGTGGACACGGCACGCGCACTGGGAGAGACGATCCCGCTGAAGTCGAAGCGGCCAAGGGCTTGACCCTCTACGCAGGAGCGGGACGCTACGAGTTCGACCGGAACCCGGAGGCGGATTGGGTAGGCGAGGATGCGTACGACCAGGCGCTGGGTGCGGCGGCGAGCACTCCGACGATGGTCCCGACCGTCACGCGAAGCCCCCGAATGCACGGGCGTCCGCCATGACGTCCGGATGCTGCGTGATTCGATGCAGTCGGGTCATTTTGACACTGTTCCCGACTTCTCGTTGATCGGCGGCTACCGGGGGGCGCGGTCCAGAGCCGGCACCGCCGGGGTCGCCGCCCGGCCGCCCGCCGTCACTCGGCGGCGACGATCATGATCTTGTCC
>JAPOWL010000295.1 GCA_026707615.1 Acidobacteriota bacterium
CCGGGCACCATGATGTCGAAGTCGAGCGCCTTCAGCCCGTCGAGGCTGGCCGGCCACTCGTTGACGAATCCGTCGCCCATGTAGGGCAGGGCGTTGGAGCCGGGGCTTCCCAGGAAGAAGTCCCCCGTGAAGACGATGCGTTCCTCGGGGAGGAAGACGAGCGTGTCGCCGCCGGTGTGGCCCCGGCCGGGGAAGTGCAGCTGCACCTCGCGGCCGCCCTTCACCAGCGTCAGCGTGTCGCTGTAGGTGACGTTCGGCGCCTTGACGACCGTCTCCTGAATGGCGTTCTGGTGGGCGCGCAACTGGCGCAGGGCCGTCTCGAGCTGCATCCGTTGCGCGGCATCGGACGCCGCGGCGATCTGCGCCTCGAGGCCCTCGATCTGCCCCGGGATGGCGGCCGCGAACGCCCGGTTGGTCCGCTGGTCGAGCCCGGTCGACACGTGCTGCAGGCGGACGAAGTCGTGGCCGACGATCTCGACGTCGTCGCCGAAGATCTGGTTGCCGTAGGAGTGGTCGAAGTGGAAGTGGGTGTTGAAGACGTAGCGGATCGGCTTGTCGGTGACCTCCGTCGCGATCTCCGCCACGAGCTTGCGCGCCGCGGCCGGCGTGACGGTCGTGTCGACCAGCATCGCGTGGTCTTCGTTGACGATGACCAGCGAGTTGCTGAACGTCGTCATCGCGCCGGTGCCGGTCGCGAACCAGACGCCGTCGCCGAGATCCTCGAAGCGCCACGCCGCCGCCCCGTCGGTCGGGTCCGTCTCTCCCGGCTCCTGCGCCGTCGCCATCAGCCCGAGGCCGATCACCAGCACCGCGAACGCGGCCGCCACGCGCGGGTTCGCGCGCTCCAACATCCTCTTCAACTTCAACATCACGTTGGCTCCCCTCGCTTCCGTGTCCGTTCGCTTCCGTATCAGTCCGCGACCGCGCCGCCCTGACCCTCGGCGTGCCGATGCCGAATCGTCAGCAACCCGTGATAGACCCCGCTGCGCCCCGTCCGCTGCTCGTGGTCCCGCACGTGGATGGTCAGCGTGCGCAGCGCCTTCGCCTCGTAGCAGTTGCCGCGCCGTGCCGTCGCCAGGTGCCGGAACACCATGCGCTGCTCGGGCGCGTTCCGGAAGCGGGTCCGCTCGTCCGACCCGACGTCCGTGTACGCACCCCCGTACCAGTTGTCGATCGGGGACGGGCGGTGGTCCGCGCGGCGCTGGCGGCGCCGGTTGGCGGCGGTCATCTCCTCCTCCAGCGCCTCGACCAGGCGGCCGAGATCGACGCAGCCCTCGTCCTCGCACTCGCCGCGCGGGCCGAGCGATTCCACGCGGTGCGCCCCGGCCGGCGGCAGACGGCTCTGGAGGGCGTCGAGCGCTTCCGTTCGCTCCCCGAAGTAGACGACTCCCTCCGCCCGGTGCACCACGTAGCAGTCCGAGGGACGGAGCGTCGCCACCTCGACGCCGTCCTGGTCCGCCGGGAGGACCCAGTGGAAGATCTCCGTCCGCGGTGTCGCCGGCCCCTGGGCCCGCAACTCCGCTGCGCCCAGGCCCCCGGCCGCCACCATCGCGGCGACGATCACGTACCTGCCGCCACGCCCGAGGATCCGCGCGCGGTGCATCGCGCGCATTCTACCGCGCGGTCGCGCCGCCGAACACGTCGCAGGCTCCGCGTTCGGCCCCAGCCCCCACCGCCCCAGGGAGCCTGCGCGCCCTGACGGGCGCGTTGGGAGTCTGCGCGCGCGCAACGTCCCCATGGCAGATTCTGCAGCGCAGACTCCTCGCGCCGCAGAACTCCACTTGCGTTGCTTTCTGCGGCGCAAGCTCCTAGACTGCTTGTGCCGGCCCACCGGCCGATTGTAGCGACCGCGAGCCGCTTCGCGACCGCCGCTCGCAGACGCGGAGGGATCGGATGCAGAGCGACCGCGGCCACTGGGGCTCCAGCGCCGGCTTCATCCTCGCCGCCACCGGCAGTGCCATCGGCCTGGGCAACCTCTGGCGTTTCCCGTACATCACCTGGGAGAACAACGGAGGCGCCTTCGTCCTCGTCTACCTGCTCTGCGTCGCCGCGGTCGGAATGCCGATCATGATGGCGGAGTTCCTGATCGGCCGGCGGACCCAGAAGAGCACCGTCGGCGCCCTCCGCGAATGCGCCGGCCCCCTGTGGGGCATCTTCGGGGTGTGGGGCGTCCTCTGCGCCTTCCTGCTGCTCAGCTACTACACGGTCATCGCGGGATGGTCGCTGTACTACTTCGCGCGGACCGCCGCGTGGTCGGCGGGCGGCTATCCGGGAGTCGCGACGGGCGATCTCTTCGAGGCCCAGGTGGGCAACGCCGGCCTGCAGCTCTTCCTCTCGCTGGGCTTCAGCGCGGCGACCGTCGCCGTCGTCTGGTTCGGGGTCCGCGAGGGCATCGAGCGCCTCGCCCGCGTGTCGCTGCCGATCCTCTTCGGCATTCTCCTGCTGCTGCTGGTGAGCGCGCTCGGGATGAGCGGCTCCGGACAGGCCCTCGGCTTCCTCTTCCAGGCCAGCTTCGCCGAGCTGGAAGCGGGCTCGATGCTGTCGGCCCTCGGCCACTCGTTCTTCTCGCTCTCCGTCGGCATGGGGGCGATGATCACCTACGGGTCCTACCTGTCGCGGAAGCAGTCGATCGTGAAGGCGTCGGCGGCCATCGTGGCCCTCGACACCGGCATCGCGATCGTCGCCTCGATCATCATGTTCTCCGTCATCTTCTCGGTCGCCGGGATGGCCGAGCAGGTCGGGGCCTCGCCCGTCGGCATGCTCTTCATCTCGCTCCCGGAGCTCTTCTACACCGTGGTGCCGTTCGGTGCCCTCCTGGCGCCCCTGTTCTACATCCTGGTGGCGGTGGCGGGCCTGACGTCGACGATCTCCCTGCTGGAGGTGGTGACGGCGTACCTGATCGACGAGCACTCCGTACAGCGGCACCGTGCGACGCTCCTGTCCGGTGCGGCCATCTTCGTTTTCACCATCTTCGCCGCGCTCTCGTTCTCGGGCACGCCGTTCTTCTCCAGCCTGGCCGTCTTCGCCAACAAGACGGGCTGGTTCGAGACCGTCGACCACTTCGTGTCGAACGTCATGCTGCCGACGGGCGGCCTGGCCGTGACGCTGGCCGCGGGCTGGTTCATCAGCCGCCGCGTGAGCCGTGGGGAGCTGGTGGACGGGAACGAGCCCGGCTGGTTCCGCTACGAGGTCTGGCTCGGCTTCATCCGCTTCGTGGCCCCGGCGGCGGTGCTGGCCATCATCATCGCCGTGCTCCTGGGCGCCGACTTCAGCTAGCGCCGCCAACCCGTCGCAGGCTCCGGGTCGGCCCCAGCCCCCACCGTTCCAGGAGCTTGCGCCGCGGCACGCACTCCGTTGGCGTTCTGCGGCGCAAGCTCCTGGAGTCCGACCCGCGGGGCGCGCCGTTCCAGAACACCCGTTCCCGCTCGCCGCCGGGCTCCCCGCGCCGTGCCCGGGCGAGGCGCGCGCGATCGGCCTCTCGGGCCGATCCGGAGCGCTGACGCCGTGGTAATGTCGTACTGGTAGATGGCGCAAGTCACCCCCTCGCCCGCGCCGCCCAGTGCACCGGGCCTGCCCCTGGTCGGGGATGCGTTCGCCATGGCCGGCGACGTCGGGGCGTTCTTCACCCAGCAGTACCTGCGGCTCGGCCCGGTCTTCCGCGTCCACGCGCTCGGCCGCCGCTTCACGGTGCTCGCGGGTCCGGAGGCCAACCTCTTCGTCACGAAGGAAGGCAGGCTGCATCTCCGCTCGCGCGAGTTCTGGATGGACTTCGACAAGGAACTCGGCGCCGCCCGCTCGATGCTGAGCATGGACGGCGCCGAGCACGCCCGCATGCGCAAGGCGCAGAAGACGGGCTACTCCCGTTCGTTCATCCACGAGCACCTCGCCGACGTCGTCGCCATCACGCGCCGCGAGGTCGGGGCATGGCCGCTCGACGAGCCCGTGCCCGGCCTGTACGCGCTGCAGCGCATCGTCACGGACCAGCTCGGCACCATCGCGGCGGGCATGTCGCCCCGCGACTACCTGGACGACATGATCGTCTTCGTGCGCACGCTCCTGGCGGCACGCGTCACCCGCCAGCGGCCGGCCCTGCTGATGCGGACGCCGCGCTTCCGCCGCGCCCGCCAGCGGGTGGAGGAGCTGTACGCGACGGTGCGGGCGATGCACGACCCGGAGCAGCGCCCCGCTGCCGACCTCGACACCGGCGGCGGTACCGACCTCGTCGACGACCTCCTGGCGCTGCACCATGCAGACCCGCAGTTCCTGCCGGAGACGGATCTCATGCCGGCCGTGCTCGGACCGTTCATCGCGGGGCTCGACACGGTGGGGAGCACGTGCGCGTTCATGCTCTACGCGCTGCTGAAGCACCCCGAGCTGCTGGACCGGATGACGGCGGAGGCGGACGCAGGCTTCGAAGGGAGCACGCTGCCCGCCGACGCCCTGCGCGATCTCGACGTGACGCACCGGGTCGCGCTCGAGACGCTGCGGATGTACCCCATTGCGCCGGCCATCACGCGTACGGTGTCGAACACGTTCGAGTTCGGCGGCTACACGATTCCCGCCGGCGAGAAGGTCATCGTGGCCACCACGGTGCCGCACCACCTGGCGCAGTACTTTCCCGAGCCCGAGCGCTTCGACATCGAGCGCTACACGCCCGAGCGGCAGGAGCACCGCCGGCCCGGCGTGTTCGCCCCGTACGGCGCCGGCCCCCACGTCTGCCTCGGGGCCGGGTTCGCGGAAGTGGCCATCGCCGCGACCATGGCCACCATCGTCCACGAGATCGAGCCGGCGCTCGACCCGCCGGACTACGTCCTGAAGATCAGCCCCGCCCCGACCCCCAGCCCCGACGACCGCTTCAAGTTTCGTGTGGTGCGGCGGCGACAGTCGGCGGACTAGGAGGCTGCGCCGCGGCCCCCCCTCAGAACGCGTAGCGCATCGCGAGGCTCACGCCGACGAAGGAGAGCGCGCCCGCGGTGCGGATGCGGAAGGTGACCGGCTCGCTCCCGTCGAGGCGCAGTTGCGACGGGTGGCTCCGGAGGCGCTCCCACTCGATACCCTCGGCCAGGAAACGCCCGAAGCGGACCCAGCGGACCTTGACGCCGAGCGACACCGCGTCGGACATCGCGTAGTCGACCCCGCCCAGCACCTGATAGGCGGTCAGCCGGTCGTCCAGCTCGCCCTGCTTGCTGCTGGTGGTGGCCGCGAGGTTCTGCCGGATCTCCGCCTCGTTCGGGAGCCCGGCCGCGGTGCCGATGGCCGCCGGGTCGGGGTTGCGCGCCCACAGGTCGCCGTAGTCGAGCTCGGTCAGGCCCACGCCGCCGCCGAATCCGACGTAGGGCGTCAGGCGGCTCCGGCTCGGGAAGTCGACGTAGACGTTGGCGAAGACGTTGTGCGACGAGATGCTGCCCAGCCGGTTGTCGGCCCGCTGGATCTCGCCCCCCAGCTTCCCGAGCGTGTCGCCGGTGGCGCTCGTTACCGGAGCGGTCCGGTCGTACCCCGACTCGCGGTGGAACCACTCGGCCTCGACGCGCAGACGCCCGCCGAACTGGTAGCCCGCCGCGAGTCCCGCCACGACGCCGGCGGCGCGGTCGAAGGCGGTCCTCCAGCCGGCCCCGGAACCGCGGTTCGGATCCGTGCAACCCGGCACTTCCGCGTACCGCGGGTTGATAAACTCGTCGCAGCGGCTGGCCCGGTCGTCGCTGTTGCCCAGCAGCTCCACTCGGGGGGCCAGGTTGAGCCCGACCTCCTGGCTCAGGTAGAAGCCGGACGCCGATTGCGCCGACGCCGGTCCGGCGAACCAGGCGGCGCCCGCGAGCGCGAGGGCGCACACGCCGGGGCGCGACCACCAGACGCAGGCCACTCTCGTTCGTCTCAGCATGTGCCTCGACGTGTCTCGAGGCGCCGGCGGGTCCGCGCCCCGGCTCGGTTCCGCCCGCAGAGCGGGGCGTTCGAGACGCCGGTCCGCGCGCGCCTACCGGCTCCTCGCCATAGACTATCCCGGTTCGCGGCGTCGGCTCTGCAGCGCGCGCCCGCCGTCAGAGACTTCTGGCGATGCGGAGCGGTCTCGTCGCGGTACGGCGGGTCGGCTCGCGCACCCCCGGGCCGACGCTCGCAACCGAGCGCACACCGCCGACAGGACGGACGGGACCCGATGACAAGGACCATGACACGCTGCGCCCTCCGGACGTTACCGGCAACCGCCCTCGCCGCGCTGGTCGGGCTCGCTGCGCCGTCCGCGGCCGTGGCCCAGGATGCGGCCGTCGAAGGCACCGTGACCGACGCGACGGGGCTCGTGCTGCCGGGCGTGACCGTCGAGGCGCGCGGCCCGGAGCCCGACGCCCCGCCACGAGTCGCGGTCACGGACGGGACCGGCGCGTTCGCGATCGCGGGCCTTCCGCCGGGCGCCTACGACGTGACGTTCACTCTGCCCGGCTTCCACACGGAGGTGCGCCGTGACGTGGCGCTCGGGGCCGGCGCCGCCGTGACCGTCGACGCCGTCCTGACGGTGCAGCTCGAGGAGCAGGTGGTGGTCGTCGGCAGCCGCGCGCAGCCGCGTTCGGTCACCGAGTCGCCCGTCCCCATCGACGCCCTGCCGTTCCGGGACGTCGTCAGTCAGGGCGCCGCGTCGCTCGACTACCGGCTGCGGACGCTCGTCCCGTCGTTCAACGTCGCCACGCACCCCATCAGCGGCGCGGCGTCGCTCGTGCGGCCGGCCAGCCTGCGGAACCTGGCCCACGACCACACGCTGGTGCTGGTGAACGGCAAGCGGCGCCACCGCTCGGCAATCCTCGTCTGGTTCGGCGGGGTGACGGACGGAACGCAGGGACCGGACATCTCGACGATCCCGTCGATCGCCCTCCGGCAGGTGGAGGTGCTGCGCGACGGCGCCTCGGCGCAGTACGGCTCGGACGCCATCGCCGGCGTCATGAACTTCCTGCTCAAGGACGACCGCGCGGGGGGCAGCCTGGAGCTCAACACCGGCACCTACCGCGCCGGCGACGGCGACGCCTACAACGTGGCCGGCAACGTCGGGCTGCCGCTCGGCGAGACCGGCTTCGCCAACCTCAGCTTCGAGTACGGCAACTCCGACCCGACCGACCGCAGCGTGCAGCGCGCCGACGCGGCGGCGCTCATCGCGGCCGGCAACAGCGCGGTGGCCGACCCGGCCCAGCCGTGGGGCGACCCCACGGCCGAGGACGACCTGAAGCTGTTCGGCAACCTCGGCCGCGCGTTCGCCAACGGCGTCGAGCTCTACGGCCACGCCAACTACGCCAACAAGACGTCGACGCAGGGCTTCTACTTCCGCAATCCCAATACGCGGGCCAACATCTTCAGCCTCGACAGCGGCCGGACGCTCCTCGTCGGCGACGTGCTCGACGCCGAGGACGGCGTCCGGGACGGCTCGGCCAGCTGCCCCACCGTCGCCATCACCGACGACCGGCCCGACCAGGCGGCCCTGGCCCAGGTGCGGGCGGACCCGAACTGCTTCTCCATGCAGGAGGTCGCGCCGGGCGGGTTCACCCCGTGGTTCAGCGGCGTGATCACGGACGTCTCGGCGGTGGCCGGCCTGCGGCGGACCACGGCCGCCGGGCTGACGTGGGACGCCAGCGCCGGATACGGCTCGCACGAGGCGGACTTCTTCATCTTCAACACGGTCAACGCCTCGCTCGGCCCGGCCACGCCGCGCAACTTCGACCCGGGACTCTACCGGCAGGCGGAGGTCAACCTCAACTTCGACGTCTCCTACGCCGCCACGGAGCTGGTGCACCTGGCCGCCGGAGCCGAATGGCGCGACGAGCGCTTCACGATCCGCGAGGGAGAGCCGCTCTCCTGGCAGGTCGGGCCGTTCGCGGCGCAGGGCTTCGTCTCCGGCTCCAACGGCTTTCCGGGATTCCCGGACTACACGGCCGGGACGTGGACCCGCGCC